>DYRB01000034.1:4529-12204 GCA_020718945.1 Lamprocystis purpurea
GCCATGAGTAACCCAGATACCAGCCCCCTTGCCGGCCTTGCCTCCTCCGGGGTCGAGGCCCTGATCGAGCGCCTGCGGGAGGACGGCGTGGTCCGCGGGCGCGAAGAGGCCCAGGGCATAGTCGCGGAGGCGCAGCGCCGTGCGGCGCTCATGGAGCAGGAGGCCAGGGCCCAGGCCGAGGTCGTACTGCGCCAGGCCCGCGAGGCGGCGGAGCGCACCAGGGCGGCGGGCGAGGAGGCCCTGCGGCTGGCCATGCGCGACACAGTCCTGCAGATGAAGGGACACCTGAGCACCCGCTTCAGCCAGGAGGTGCGTCGCCTGGTGGCGGCGGACATGGCCCAGGAGGCCTTCCTCGAACGTCTGATCCTGGAGGTCGCCGGGCGGGCCAGGCGCGAGGCGGCCCTGGATGCCGCCGACGAGCTGGAGGTCCTGCTCCCGGCGGGGGTGGTGGCCCTGGAGGAGCTGCGCCAGCGTCCCGAGGAGCTGCGCGAAGGGTCCCTGTCCCACTTCGTCCTGTCCGTGGCCAAGACCCTGCTGCGCGACGGGGTCAGCTTCGGCAGCGACGCCGACCTGGAGGGCGGCATCCGCATCCGCCTGCGCGACGGGGAGATCCAAGTAGAGCTGACCCCGGAGCGGGTGGCGGAGGTCCTGCTGGAGCACCTGCACCCGCGCTTTCGCGCCATCTTGGAAGGGACGGTGAAGTAAGGTGAGCACCCGGTGCGACCAGGGAGCGGAGATCGACCGGACGGTGGACAAGGCCACCCGCTACGCCATGCTCATCACCAGCCTCCCCTTCCACGGCCCCCTCTTTGGGGCCAGGCACACCCCTCTGTCCCGCCTGCGTCTGGAGCAGCGGTTGCGCGTCCTGGACCCGGCGGACGGCAGGTGCCTGCGCCGCCTCACCGAGGTCCTGGACTTCATCCACCATTCCATGACCCTGACCGACGCCGATCTGGTCCGCCGCACCCGGACCCTGGCGGTGGAACTGCCGAGCGAGCTGTTGCGGGGACTCCTGCGCTTTCGCATGGAGATGCGCACATTGCTGGCCGCCCAGAGGCGGCGCCGGCGGGGCGAGACGGGCCCGCCGCGTGAGCCGGGCTGGGGCTACGGGCGCTGGGTTGGCCAGATCGAGCGCAACTGGCTGGAGCCCGGCTTCCGCCTGGAGCGGGTCTTTCCCTGGGTGGGCGAGGCGGACCGGCTGCTGCGGGCCGATGACAGCCTGGGGCTGGAGCGGCTCAAGCTGGCCGTGACCTGGGCCCACCTCGACCGCATGGCCGAGGGGCATTGGTTCGACTTCGAGGCGGTGGTGATCTATGTCCTGCGCTGGGACCTGATCGCCCGCTGGACCGGGCAGGACGGCGAGGCCGCCCTGGCCCGCTTCGACGATTTGACGGCGGCCGGGCTGGGAGACCAGGCCGACATCTTCGGCGTGGAGGGGCCGGCGGCCAGCGAAGCGAGGACAGCCAGCCCGAAGACCGCTAAAACCTAAGAAAAGCAGTAGAGCCGCAAATGAACGCAAATAGACGCAAATAAACAAGGACTTCGTGTCGGTCTCCGGTTCACCCTGCGGGTAACCTGTGGACTCTGCCTAACTGACTGACCCATTTGCGTATATTTGCGTAATTTGCGGCCGAATCACCCTTTCCAGGTCAAATCACGCCGGTGCCTGGGATACAACGCTGGGCCGTCGGGTGTCGAAGGCGCCGCTTCGTGAGGGCGGACGGTTGCCGACCCATCCACCCAGGTTGCGGATTCGGGTAATCTGGCGGCAGGGGGGAGCACGGCCGCTTCCGGGTTCCGTGCGGGCATTTTGCCCGACAACAGACTGCCGGGCTCGTCCCTTCTCGGGGGGCCCAGGATTCCGAATTCCGCACTAAGCAATGCACGAAGGTGACACTGTATGAACTTCGCTCTCTCCGCCGCGCTGATTGCGCTCGGGCTTTTTCTTGGGATGCTCGCCTTGCTGGAGGCGGGGCGCCGCTATGGTGCGCGTCGCCTGGCCGAGGACCCCGAGGGGGCCGGCGCCGGGACCGGGGCCATTGAGGGCGCCCTGTTCGCCCTCCTCGGGCTGCTCGTGGCGTTCACCTTCTCCGGGGGAGCGACCAAATTCGACGGCCGGCGTGACCTCATCGTCCAGGAGGCCAATGCCATCGGCACCGCCTATCTGCGCCTGGATCTGCTGCCCGAGGATGCCCGACCGGCGCTGCGTCAGGCCTTCCGCGACTACCTGGACGCGCGTCTTGCAACCTACCGCAAGCTGCCGGACCTGGAGGCGGCGGCAGCCGAACACGGGCGCGCCACGGCGCTGCAAGGGGAGATCTGGGGCAAGGCGGTGATCGCGGTGAACCGCCCCGGGGCGGCCGGCGGCGCCCCCATGCTGCTGCTACCCGCCCTCAACGACATGATCGACATCACCACCACCCGCATCACGGCGACCGACATGCACCCGCCGCTGGTGGTCTACGGATTACTGTTCGGCTTGGCCCTGATGACGTCGGTCCTGGCCGGGGTCGGCATGGCAGGCAGCAGGCACAGGAGCTGGGTCCACATGGTCGGGTTCGCTGCCGCACTGGCCCTGGCGATCTATGTCATCGTGGATCTGGAGTATCCCCGCATCGGCCTGATCCAGGTCGATGCCTTCGATGCGGTGCTGGACCAGGTACGGGCATCCATGACCTGAGATCCGGGGCAGGTGGAGCCTGACCAGCCTCACCTTTGATCCTAAGAAAGGCAGTTGAGCCGCAAATGAACGCAAATAGACGCAAATAGACAAGGACATCGTGTCGGTTTCCGGTTCACCCTGCGGGTGATCTGCGGACTCTGCCGAGCCCACAGACCCATGTGCGAACATTTTCGTAATTTGCGGCCGAATTGTTCTTTCTAGGTTGATGGAGGCCGAGACCCTGCATGCCTAAGCCGACTCAGACCCCGGATACAGCCCGGGTGATCGCGGTACAGGACGACATCGTCGCCATCGAGCTCGATGCGGGTCAGGGGCAAGACCTGCACCTGATGAAGAACGAGGTCGTCTACGTCTGCCCACGCCGACAGGGACCTGGCGGGCGCCAGGAGCGCCTCAAGGGCGAGGTGCTGCGGGTGCGCGGGCGGCGTGCGGACGTGCAGGTCTTCGAGAGCACCCAAGGGGTCTCCATCGGCGACCCGGTGGAGCAGACCGGGGCCATGCTCTCCCTGGACCTGGGCCCGGGGCTCCTGGGTCAGGTCTTCGACGGCCTGCAGAACCCGTTGGAGGAGATCGCCCTGGCCCACGGGGTCTTCCTGCCCCGCGGCCTGGAGGTCCCGGCCCTGGACCCGAGGCGACGCTGGTCCTTCACACCGTTGGTACAGACCGGGGCCCGCCTGCAGGCCGGGGACACCCTGGGCCTGGTCCAGGAGGGGGCGGTGCGGCACCGCATCATGATCCCCTTCGACGAACCAGGGCCTGTGGAGCTGGCCTGGATTCAGGAGGGGAGCGTCACCGTCGAATCCCAGGTGGCTCGCATCCAGGATTCCCATGGCCGCGAGCGCGCCGTCACCCTGAGTCAGCGCTGGCCGGTGCGCCGCCCCATCCCGGAGCATCTGCTGGAGGCACGCCGCTGCGAGCGCCTCTACCCCAGCGAGCCCCTCATCACCACGCTGCGTCTCATCGACACCTTCTTTCCCATAGCCCGGGGCGGGACCGGCTGCATCCCCGGCCCCTTCGGCGCCGGCAAGACGGTGCTCCAGCACCTGATCTCCCGCTACAGCGCGGTGGACGTGGTGATCGTGGTGGCCTGCGGCGAGCGCGCCGGCGAGGTAGTGGAGACCATCACCGAGTTCCCGCACCTCACCGACCCCAGGACCGGCGGGGCCCTGATGGACCGCACCATCATCGTCTGCAATACGTCCTCGATGCCGGTGGCGGCACGCGAGGCGTCCATCTACACGGGGATCACCCTGGGCGAGTACTACCGCCAGATGGGCTGCCAGGTCCTGCTGCTGGCGGACTCCACCTCGCGCTGGGCCCAGGCCATGCGCGAGACCTCCGGGCGCCTGGAGGAGATCCCCGGCGAGGAGGCCTTCCCCGCCTACCTGGATTCGGCCATCCGCTGCGTCTACGAGCGCGCCGGCGTCCTGCGCCTGGCCGACGGGACCCAGGGCAGCCTGACCCTGATTGGGACCGTCTCGCCCGCCGGGGGCAACTTCGAGGAGCCCGTCACCCAGTCCACCCTGGCCACGGTCAAGACCTTCCTCGGGCTCTCCTACGACCGTGCCTACAAGCGCTACTACCCGGCGGTGGACCCCCTGATCTCCTGGTCGCGCTACCTGGATCAGCTCGCCCCCTGGTACGAGGAGCACCTCGGGTCCGGCTGGACCGCCCGGGTGCGCGCCATGCTCGGGCTGCTGCGGCGGGCCGATGCCGTCCTGCAAATGATGCAGGTCACCGGCGAGGAGGGCGTGACCCTGGACGACTACCTGACCTACCAGAAGGCCCTGTTCCTGGATCTGGTCTACCTGCAACAGGACGCCTTCGACCCGGTGGACGCCTCGGCCACCCTGGAGCGGCAGCGCTTAAGCCTCGACCTGATCCATGCCCTGGTGGGGCGTCCCTACGCCTTCGCGGACAAGGCGGCGGCGCTGGCCTTCTTCACCCGCCTGACGGCCCTGTTCCGCAACTTCAACTACGCCCGCCCGGACGCCCCGGACTACCAGCGGCTGCTCGGCGAGCTGCAGGGGCTGGCGGATGGGGTAGGCTAACCCGCACGGCGGCCGGCACGCGCCCAAGACCATCCCGGCACCGCCCGGGACCCAGGGCTCTGCGGTATCCTGCACGCCGCCAACGGCTGGGGCATCCTCCCAGCCCCTAACCCTGGAGAATCGCCATGTCGGGACCCACAGCCCGAGACGTCATGGACCCCAAACCCACGGTGCTCGCCGCCACGGATACCGTCAGTAAGGGCATCGGCTACATCATGAGTGGCCGCTTTCGCAATGTCCCCATCGTAGACGGCCGGGGTTGCTACCTGGGCGTCTTCGGGGTGGACTGCCTGCTGCGCCTGGTCCTACCCCAGGCGGCCCTGGTCGAGCATGGGCTGACCGACATCTCCTTCGTCTCCGACAACCTCAAGGACCTGCGCCGCCGCCTCCACGAGTATGAGGACAAGCCGGTGACCGTCTGCCTCAGCGACGAGGCCACCGTGATCCGACCCGATACGCCCCTGCTGGAGACCCTGCTCGTGCTCCACCAAACCCGCCGCAGCGTCCCCGTGGTCAACCCGGAGGACGGCTGCCTGGTCGGGGTGGTCTCCTACTGGGATGTCGGCAAGGCCATCCTGGCCCAGGAGGTCTGAATGCACGCCGATGCCGCACCCGGCCTGATCCTCGGCCTGGACCCCCTGTGGTTCGCCACCGGGGTCTTCGCTCTCACCTACATCCTGGTCATGACCGAGCGCATCAACCGCGCCATTGTCGCCATGCTCGCGGCCGGGGTCATGGTCCTGGCCGGGGTCCTGACCCAGAAACAGGCGGTCGGGGGGGTGGACTTCAACACCCTGGGCCTGCTGACCGGGATGATGGTCATAGTCGCCATCACCCGAAAGTCCGGGGTCTTCCAGTACCTGGCGGTCTGGTCGGCCAAGAAGGTCAACGCCGACCCCTGGGGCATCCTGGTGATGCTGGCCCTGGTCACCGCGGTCCTGTCCGCCTTCCTCGACAACGTCACCACGGTCCTGCTGGTGGCCCCGGTGACCCTATTGATCACAGAGACCCTGAAGGTCAGCCCCTACCCCTACCTCTTCACCCAGATCTTCGCCGCCAACATCGGCGGCACCGCGACCCTCATCGGCGACCCGCCCAACATCATGATCGGCTCGGCGGTGGGCTATACCTTCAACGACTTCGTCATCCACCTGGCCCCGGTGGTGGTGGTGATCATGGCCGTCACCCTGATCCCCATCTATCTCATCTGGGGGCGCAGCCTCCAGGCCCATGCCGACGACCGCCGCCGGGTCATGGAGTACGACGAGAAGGAGGCCATCACCGACCGGCGCGTGCTGGTGCAGTCCCTATCGGTCCTGACCCTGGTCATCCTGGGCTTTATCGCCGCCCACGGCCTGCACCAGGAACCCTCCACCATCGCCCTGTTCGGGGCCGCGGTCCTGCTCCTGCTGGACAACTACCCGCGCACCGCCGAGGCCCAGACCCACGCCGTGCACTCGGCCCTCACCGAGGTGGAGTGGGTGACCCTGTTTTTCTTCCTCGGGCTCTTCATTGTGGTCCATGGACTGGAGGTGACTGGGGCCTTGACCCTGCTGGCGAACCAACTGCTGTCCCTGACCGGGGGCGACATGGGGGTAACGGCCATGGTCATCCTGTGGGGCTCGGCGGTGGCCTCGGCGGTGGTGGACAACATCCCCTTCGTGGCCAGCACCATACCGCTGATCAAGGCCATGGCGCCGACCTTCGGTGGGCCGGACAACCTGATGCCCCTGTGGTGGTCCCTGTCCCTCGGGGCCTGCCTGGGGGGCAATGGGTCCCTGGTGGGGGCGAGTGCCAACCTGATCGTGGCCGGCTTCGCCGAGCGCGCCGGGCACCGCATCAAGTTCGTGCCCTTCATGCTCATGGCCTTCCCGCTGATGCTGCTGAGCATCCTCATTGCCAGTGGCTACCTTTGGCTCAGGTATTTGTGACTACGCCAGGCATGGGGGCCCTCGCACCGGATCTGGACGCCGCCGCGGCCGTCCCCGGCGCGGGGTTCCTCGGTTCTTGCGCATTCCCTGCACCAACGCTGCACCCTGGCCCCCTATCCTTAGCGTCGAGGGCAGGCCCCAGGGGCCCGGCCCCGGACCCGCGGAAAGGTCGCCCCCCAGCGGCCCCCAGCGGCCCCGCATCGATACACCGGAGACAGACATGAACAAGACCCTGATCGCCATCCTCTCCGCCGGCGCCCTCCTGGCCGCCGGCACCACCCTGGCCCAGCAGGCCGGACCAGGCCCGGGCTACGGCCCCGGCCCCCAGGGCGGGCCCTGCCAGCGCGGCGGCGGCATGGGCCGCGGCGGCTGGAACGGCGACGGCGACCGGGTCGCCGCCCAGCTCGACCGCATGGCCTGGCGGCTCAATCTGACCCCGGAGCAGAAGGCCAGGCTGGAGCCCATAGTCCGCCAGCGCCAGGAACTGCGGGCGGCCCAGCGCCAGGCCATGCGCGATGAAATGGCCGCCGTCCTGACCCCGGAGCAGCTCGCCCAGTGGGACCAGATGGGCCCAGGCCGGGGTGGCCGCATGGGGCGCGGCTTTGGGCCTGGCGGGGGTCAGGGCGGGGGTCAGGGTGGCGGCCCCGGCATGGGCCGGGGTTGGCAGGCCCCGGCCCAGGGCGACCAGCCCTAGGCGGTTGTCGGACATCGCCGCTAGCGGCGAGGGCCCGTTGGGCTACCGGCAACGCACAGCCGTCCCGGCAGCCCTGGTCGCCCTAGTCCCTCGCCTGAAATTGGGCCCCTGAGATTGGGCCCCTCAAGCTTGGGCCGGAGTTCACGAGGTCCTCCCCTTAGTCCGGATGGAGCGCAGCGGAATCCGGGGCCGGCATCTCAAAATAGCGAGAGACCAATAAGTTGCCGACGGTCCCTGGATTCCGCTACGCTCCGTCCAGGAGCCTGGGAGCGCCGGCCTCCGGCCGGCACCGGGATGCGCGGCGTCTCGCCGCGCG
>DYRB01000034.1:12304-13829 GCA_020718945.1 Lamprocystis purpurea
GCCTGGGAGCGCCGGCCTCCGGCCGGCACCGGGATGCGCGGCGTCTCGCCGCGCGTCACATGTCCCACCGTGGTTGGTGGGTAAGTTGCACGCCTTGAGACCGGGTGGCGCCTGACCCTTGGGCCGGCGGTGACCCATCCCCCACAGGCGGCAGGATGCCGCCTGTCCCAGTGCCGGCCGGAGGCCGGCGCTCCCAAGCGCCGGCGCTCCAAGGGCCGTTCGGGCGCCCGCGGCATGACTCGGCATACAATGCCCCCGGTCTTGATCGCCGGAACCAGGAGCGCCCCATGACACCCGAGGCATTCGTTGCGAAATGGAAGGGAGTGACCCTCAAGGAGCGCTCAGCCGCCCAGGAGCACTTCATCGACCTGTGCCGCCTGCTGGATCTGCCCACCCCGGCGGAGGCCGACCCCACCGGGGCCTGGTTCTGCTTCGAGAAGGGCGCCACCAAGGCCGGAGGCGGCGAGGGCTGGGCCGATGTCTGGCGCCGCGGCTGCTTCGGTTGGGAATACAAGGGCAAGGGCAAGGACCTTCAGGCCGCTTTCAAGCAGCTCCAGCTCTACACCCCGGCCCTGGAGTACCCGCCGCTGCTGATCGTCTCGGACATCGAGACCATAGTCCTCAACACCGCCTTCACCGGCACTGTCCCGGAGGTCCGGGTCCTGACCCTGGACGACCTGCTGGACGGGGCCAACCGGCGCCTGCTCAAGTGGGCCTTCACCGAGCCCGAGCGCCTGCGCCCGGGTCAGACCACCGCCGCCCTGACCGAGGAGGCCGCCGGGCGCTTCGGCGCCCTGGCCCAGGCCCTGGGCGCCCGCGGCCACGACCCCCGCGCCGTGGGCCAGTTCTGTATCCGCCTGCTGTTCTGCCTGTTCGCCGAGGACATCGAACTCCTGCCCCGGCAGATGTTCACCCGGCTGCTGGAGGCCGGGGAGCGCGACCCGGCGAGCCTGGGCCCCATGCTCGCCGATCTGTTCGGGGCCATGGCCACCGGCGGGCGGGTCGGCTTCGAGCTGGTGGACTGGTTCAACGGCGGCCTGTTCGACTCCCGCGAGGCCCTGCCTCTCACCGCGGCGGACCTCAAGACATTACGCGCCCTGGCGTGCCTGGACTGGTCCGCCATAGAGCCGTCCATCTTCGGCACCCTCTTCGAGCGCGGCCTCGACCCCGCCAAGCGCAGCCAGCTCGGGGCCCATTACACCGACGCCGGGTCCATCATGCGCCTGGTGAACCCCGTGGTCCTGGACCCATTGCGCGACGAGTGGACCGGGCGCAAGGCGCAGATCGAGGCGGCCATGGGCAAGGCCGGCCTCGCCAAGTCCCAGTCCGCCCGCACCAAGGCCCAGCAGGAGGCCCATGGCCTGCTCCACGGCTTCCTGGAACGGCTGGCCCGGTTCCGGGTGCTCGACCCCGCCTGCGGCTCCGGCAACTTCCTCCTGCTCGCCCTGCACGGGCTCAAGGACCTGGAGCACCGGGTCATCCTGGAGGCCGAGGCCCTGGGCCTGCCCCGGGCCTTCCCCATGGT
>DYRB01000035.1:0-12260 GCA_020718945.1 Lamprocystis purpurea
GGGTCGGCGAGCCGATCCGCTTCGAGGCACACACCAATGGTCCGTGCTACCTCTATCTCTACGTCACCGACCCGGCCACCGGGTCTTCGACCGTGCTCCTGCCCAACCGGCGCCAGGCGGACAACCGCCTCCCGGCGGGGACTGCCGTCAGGGTCCCAGGGCCGGAGGTCGCCTATACCGTTGCCACCCCCGGGGTGCGCCAGGTCACCGCCCTGGCCAGCACCAAGCCCCTGGACCTGACCGGCGAGGCGGGCAAGGCCGGCGACCTCGCGACCCTGGCCGCCAAGGACCTGGAGGCCGGCTTCGTCGCCAAGGGCCTGGGGTCCGGGGTCGGGAACCTGCGCATCGGCGACGCCGAGTTGGTGGTCCGCCGTTTCGACCTGAAGGTGGCCGAGGCCCCCAAGCCGCAGGTGCCCCCGGCTACCCAGGGCGACCTCGCCGAGGGGCAAGGCATCGCCTTCGTCGCCACCGGCGGTGATCGCTTCCGGGTCGGCGAGGCCCTGCGCCTGGTCTTCGGGGCCGACCGCAAGGGCTGGGTCCACCTGATCGTCATAACCCCGGACGGCGGCCAAACCCGCCTGGCCCGCCGCGAGATCGACGGCAAGACCCTAGAGTCCCAGAATGCCCAGGCCGAGGCCCCCATCGGCGACCACACCCTGGTCGCCGTCTACACCCCGGGCCCGGACCTGGATGAGCGGACCCTGGCCCCGTTGCTCGCCGCCCACCAGGACAAGGGCCTGCGCCTGGTCCCGGATCGGTTCCCGGCCCAGGTCGCGGTGCAGCGCTTCGCCATAGTCCCCTGACCCCCCGGCGCCAGGGATGGCGCGCCGAACCCAGTCCTTCACCCGGAGACCCAACCCATGCCCAGCCCCAAACCCCTCGGCCTCCTGGCCCCCCTGCTTGCCGCCCTGGTCGCGCTGCCGGCCCCCGCGGCTGACCGCGCCCTGCTGATCGGGGTGGGGCAATACCAAAGCCCCACCATCAAGGCCCTGCCGGGGATCGACATCGACATCGCCGCCATGCGGCGGGTGGCGGCCAACCTCGGCTTCGCCCCCGCTGATACCCGGGTTCTCCTCGATCGGGCGGCCACGCTCAGCGCCGTCCAGGCCAGTCTGAGGGATTGGCTGCGTGACGGCGTCGGCCCGGACGACCGGGTCCTGATCTATTTCAGTGGCCACGGCGCTCAGGTGAGGGACCAGAACGGGGACGAGACCGACACCGTCGACGAGGCCCTGGTGGCGTATGACAGCAGCCACGTGGTCGGCGCCGACGGTGAGCCCGGCATCACCGACGTCCTCCTCGACGACGACTTCGGGCGCCTCCTCGCCGCCATACCCAGCCGTGACATCCTGGTCCTTGTCGATGCCTGCTTCAGCGGCACGGTCACGCGGTCGGTGGAGTTCAACAGCGGCCAGAGCGGAACCTTCAATGCAGAGGTGAAGTTCCTCGCCTACCCCGGCATGCCCCAGGCGCACCCCAGGGGTATGGACCAGATCGTCCACGACGGCACCGCCCATTACAGCGCCGTTTCCGCCGCCGGGGACGATGAGAAGTCCCTGGCTACCATCCGCGGCAGTCTCTTCACCCAGGGCCTGGCCTTTGCCATCGGCGAGGCCGTAAGGAACGGGGCTAGCCTCACCCCCAGGCAAGTGAAGTCAGAAACCGCACGGTTCATCGAACAGCAGCTCGGCCCGGCGGATAAGGCGAAGGTCTTCCACCCCCAGATCAGCGGGGGCGATGTGCTGGCCGACAAACCCCTGCGCCTGGTTAGCGTCAGCGCCGGCCATGGGCCCTTCTGGAACCAGATCAAGGCATTGGCCGAAACCCTGAAGCCGCTGGCCATCCAGGCCAACCGCCTGAGCCTGCGTGAGGGCGAGAAGCTGGAGCTGACGGTCGAAGTCCCCCGCGACGGCTATCTCAACATCGTCGGCATCGACCCGCACGACACCGCCATCGTCGCCTTCCCCAACGGTGTCCACCCCGCCAACCGCAACAACAAGGTGTGCGCCGGGCGGGTTCGCATCCCTGGCGACCTGCCCTTCGATCTGCCGGCCTCGCCGCCCTATGGCCCGACCCTGATGGTCGCCTTCTTCACCGACGAGCCGGTCAACCTCTTTGAAAGCGGCGACGGCCGGCGCGACGCCAAGGGCAATATGCAGGATGCCTTCCCACACCTCTCCGGGTTCGGCACCCGGGGCTTCAACCCCACGGCGAAGGCGGCCCCAGTGGGTGCGGCCGGGACCCTCGAGGTCACCGTCTGCCCCGCCGCCGGCTGCCCCTAAGGAACCGTTCAGAAACAACTGACACATCAGGGGGGCGGGCGTCCCGCCCGCAAGACGGGCCAGAGGCCCGTCCCCCGCCCCAGAACGCCTCACTTATTCTTGAACCGCCACTAAGCGCCACCGCGACTCAACCAGGACCCACCCCATGCCCGCACCCCAGCATCCGACCCGCGTCGCCCTCGCCCTGGTCCTGGCCGCCTCGGCCCTGGGCTGGGCCCAAGCGGCACCCGCGACCCGGGGCCCACGCCATGACTCGCCATACCCTCGGCCTGCTCGTTCTTGCCTCGCTGGCCCTGACCGCCGGCCCCGTCCCGGGGGCGGACTGTGCCCAGGGCAAGGCCCTGCACGATGCCTCCTGGGCCGAACCCAACCCCCAGCGGCGGGTCGAACTGCTGCGCCAGTCCACCGCGGCCTGTCCAGACCCTTCGACCTTCATGGACCTCGCCACCGCCTACCTCGGGGTCGGCGACCGGGACGCCGCCATCTCGGCCCTGGAGTCCGCCGCCCAGCAGCCCGGGGCCGAGGCCCAACAAGGCCAGATCCAGACCCGGCTGGCGCGACTGTACCTGGAGCAGGGGCGCCTGGGGGAGGCGAGCGCCAGCGTCGGCCTGGCCCTGCACCTGGCCGGGGACCCGGCGCCCGCGGACCTACTGGCCCTGCGCCGCGCCATCGACACCGACCCCGGGCGCAGCCGGCTCAGCGCCGAGCAGATCACCCGCGGCCTGACCCCCCGCGGTATCCTGCCCCGCGGCTTCGAGCCCCGGGCCCGGCTCGACCTCTATGTCCTCTTCGACTTCAACCAGGCCGAGCCCAACGCCGCGGGCCAGGCCCAGGTCCTGGAGTTGGCCAAGGCCCTGGCCGGCGGCGGCCCCGGGCAGCGCTACCGGCTCATCGGCCACACCGACACCCAGGGCCCGGCGGACTACAACCAGGGCCTCTCGGAGCGCCGCACCGCCGCCGTGCGCCGCCTGGTCCTGGTCGGGTATCCTGACCTGGCCGGGCGCCTGGACAGCCTCGGTCGCGGGGAGACCCAGCCCAAGGCCCCCGGCGATGGGGAGGAGGCCCACCGCCTCAACCGCCGGGTGGAACTGCTGGTCCTGCCCTGAGGGGCCAGTGCCAAGGCGATGCCCGCACCCGGTGTTGACCCCTTGCGCCGCCGCCTGGCCCGGGGCTGTAGGTCGGGCCTCAGCCCGACTGGTGCTCGGCGGATACTCCATGCCCGGTCGGATTGAAGTCCGACCTACACCCAACCCAGACAGCGCCATTGGCACCGCCGCACCCGGCCGACCGGCAAACACTCAGGAGCCCGCCATGACCCGTCCCACCCCCTGGGCCTGCCTCCTCCCCGCCCTCATCGCCCTGCTGGGTCCCCCGGGGCTCGCCCTGGCCGTCGAGCGCCAGGCCCTGGTCATCGGCAACGCCGCCTATCGCGGCCAGACGGACCTGGTCAACACCCTCAACGACGCCCGCGCCATGGCCAAGACCCTGAGCGGCCTGGGTTTCGAGATCTATGGCGGGAAGGCCCTGGAAAACGCCGACCGCGCCACTATGGCCGTGACCATCAACCGCTTCCTGGCCGAGGTGCAGGGCCGCGAGGGCATAGCCCTGATCTACTACTCGGGCCACGGCCTGCGCGACGGGGCCGGGGCCACCTATCTGGTCCCCACCGACGCCCGGATCGAGCGGGAGCCAGACATCGCCGCCACCGGCATCGGCCTGTCCGGGATCCTCGACCAACTCGACAACCGCCCCAAGCGCAGCGTCAACCTGGTGATCCTGGACGCCTGCCGCAACAACCCCTTCGGCCTGGGCGGTCGCGGCGACCGTGCGGGCCTGGGTGAGGTCCATCCGGCCCGGGGCACCCTGGTGCTCTATGCCGCCAGCCCTGGCCAGAGGGCCGACGACAACACCGGCGGGCGCAACGGGCTCTTCACCGGGCGTCTCCTGGAGCGCCTCAAGACCCCCGGGCTGGATGTGGACACCGCCTTCGACGCCGTCTCCGAAGAGGTCGAGGCCAAGAGCGGCGGGCTCCAGGTCCCCTGGAGCGGCGGCAACCTGCGCGGCAAGGTCTATCTGGCCGGGGAGCCGGGGCCGGCGACCCCAGGCCCGATAGAAGGGCCCAAGGTCGCCCCGGTCCCGGTACCCGATCTGGTGCGAATCAAGGGCGGTTGCTTCGAGATGGGCAGCCCCGAGGGGGAGAAGGGCCGGGAGAGCGACGAGCAACGGCACCGGGTCTGCGTCGAAGGCTTCGGTTTGGGCAAGCACGAGGTCACGGTGGGGGAGTTCCGGCGCTTCGTGACCGCCACCGGCTACCGGACGGACGCCGAGCGCGCCGCCGGGGGCAACGACGGCTGCCGGGCCTACGACTACCCCCTCCTTGGGGGGCATACTCGTTGCGGTTCACGTGCGTTCACCGCATCCTACCGGGCTTGTCCACCCGGGACCGTCGCTCGGCAGACACGGCGACGGTGGCGCGGACCGAGCGCCGGTCGGGACGGCGATCCAGCCCGTAGGGTGCGGTGAGGAACGAACCGCACCGACCCAAACCGCGACGCCGCGGGGCCGGCGGGTGTCGGGCGATGCCCCTGTCGTCCTCGGTCGGCTCCTGCCGCTTCCGGGGACTTCCTCCTCCCTGGGGGTGTACTCGGTGCGGTTCACATTCGTTCACTGCACCCTACGGGGCTCCGGCTCGACTCGCTCGGCTTTATCCAGGCCCAGAACGCGAACCGTCATCCGGCCAGCAATTCGCCCAGCGTAGCGTTGTGGTCCATCGATGCCTCCAGGTGGCCGAGGACCTCCGGCAACACCCGATGGCGCCTCAGTCCGTAGGGTCCGCTGTGCGGACCGAGCCCCGGTCGGGACCGCGGTCCAGGCCGACAAGCAAGCATCGCGGCCGGCCCCCAAAGGTCCGCACAGCGGACCCTACGAACTACAGGCCCCTCGCCCGGCAGACACGGCGATGGTCGGCCACCCGCGACCGCGCTAACATCGGCCCATGGAGACCCCCACCCTCGAGATCGCCCGCTGGCCCGCCCTGCGCTCCCTGGCCTGGCAACTGCACCAGGAGCGCATCGGCGAGCCCGAGGCCCTCGCCCTCTACGAGCGGGAGTGGCGGCACCTGGACCCGGGCCGGCTCGACCCGGAGGAGCGGGCCCTGATCGAGCGCCTGGTGCAGACCTATGGCCAGGGCGTGCTCCATGTTTGAGCGGCCCCACCACCGGCGCATCCACGCGGTCCTGTGCGACATGGCCCCGGGGTTCCTGGGCTCCGCCGACTGCTGCTTCGCGGGCGGGACCTGCCTTGCCCTGCAACTGGGCGAGTACCGCGAGTCCGTGGACATCGATTTCCTGTGCGCCTCGACCGCGGGGTACAGGGCCATCCGCTCCACGGTGAGTGAGGGCTCCCTCGGGGACCTGTTCCGGGTCGCGCCGCGACTCCTGCGCGAGGTGCGGGCAGACCGCTATGGCATCCGCGCCCTGATCGAGGTCGAGGGCGTCCCGATCCGGTTCGAGGTGGTCCGCGAAGGGCGCATCCCGATCCGCTGCGAGGCGGTCGCCCCCCTGCCCGTACCGGTCCTCTGCCGCACCGACTTGTTCGCCGAGAAGCTCCTGGCCAACTGCGACCGCTGGGCCGACCGTAGCACCTTCGCCCGCGATGCCCTGGACCTGCTCGTGATGTCGGCCCACTGGGGACCCATCCCGGCCCAGGCACTGGAGGTCGCCTCCGGGGCCTATGGCCCGGCGATCCCCGCCGCCTTCGAGCGCGCCACCCGCGCCCTGGCCGACGACGGGGCCTACCTCAGCCGCTGCTTCGAGGCCCTGGCGGTGTCGCCCGAGGCCCAGGCCGTCGTGCGGGCCCAATTGGGCCGCATCGGCGTGTAGGTCGGGCTTCAGCCCGACCCCAGGCGTAGGGTCCGCTGTGCGGACCGAGCCCTGGTCGGGACGGCGATCCAGGCCGGCAAAGAGGCATCGCGGCCGGCCGCCAAAGGTCCGCACAGCGGACCCTACGAACTCAAGTCCATGTTCCATCTGGGACTTGCCATAGGCCACGCGCCCCGCAAGCCGCGTGCGCCAGGGCCAAAGCGCGAGTTTGACCGCCTCCGCAGCGGCTCCTTCCGCCGTGCCTAGTGTGTCCGGGTTGTAAGGCCATATGGCCTCCGTTGGATCGGTGAGACACCAGTCGCGTACCACGTCGCCCTCGACGAGCGGGCGCATTTGCTCCCTTGGAATGTCGAGCCGGAGTCCGGGACCCTGGCCAACAAGAAATACCTGGTCCTCGCGCGTGACGGCGCCTGTGCCTATCTCAGCTACAGCCCCTAAGGTCCGCTCGGCCTTGGACTGGATCAGTTCCTTCAACTCCGCCGCCCCACCTCCCCCCAGGCTCCACGGGTGCCTGCCCAAGGTCTCCCGCGGCAGGTCCGCCACGCTGACGTACTCGGTCTCATACCCGACCTGGTCCCACCCCTGCGCGATGCCGGACCAGACCTGGCCCAGGGCCGGGTCCTCGGGGGTGCCGCTCTCCCCGCGCTTGCCCATGACGGCCCGCACGGGCCCGGTGCCCGGGGCCCGGTTGCGGCCGAAGAGCAGCACGGTGGGGGTGCCGTGGAAGGGGATGTAGGCCTGGGAGCTGTCGGCCACCAGGGTCAGATCCAACCCGGCCAGGACCTGCTCGATCAGTGGCTTGCCGAACTCCCGCTTCATGAAGTTGTTGCTGACGATGAGCCCGACGTAGCCGCCGGGCACGGCGAGCTGGAAGCAGCGCTCGGTGAAGGGGGCGGCCAGGGAGTATTGGCGGTGGGCGGAGACGTAGCGGCGCCCGCGGCCGACGGGCTCCCGGTGGTAGGCGCGGCGGGCCTCGTCGCCCTCGGTGATGTAGGGGGGGTTGGCGACGACCGCATGGAAGCGCGGCCCCAGGACGCCACGCAGGGCGGCGCGGACCTCGGGGCGGGTGAGGCTGGCCCGGGGGGCCTGGTTCTTCTCGGGGTCCAGCAGGTCCAACTGCTGGCCGCGGCTGTCCCGGCCGCGCTCCACCTGCTCCAGGCCGTCGGCCCAGTAGACCTGGGGGTGGAAGGCGGCGGCCTCGGCGAGGGTCGCAACGGCCGTCGGGGTGGCGGCTGATGGCTGAGCCCCCCTCACCCCGGCCCTCTCCGCCCTCGGGGGGGAGGGGGGGTGAAGAGCCAGTTCCGCGGCGGTCATGACCAGCCGGGCCCGGGCCAGGGCGCAGGCGTAGTCGTTGAGGTCGATGCCGACCACCCGGGCCAGGCAGTGGCGGACCAGGGTGGGGCGGTCCCATCCCGGGTGCTGGGCGGCGGTGGCGGCGACCAGGCGCTTGAGGGCGTCGATGAGGAAGTGCCCGGAGCCGCAGGCGGGGTCCAGGAGTCGGACGGTGTCGGCGCCGTAGGTCTCGATGGCGGGGGTGAGGGTGCGCCCCAGGATGAAGGCGCGCACGAACCCGGGCGTCTGGCACAGGGCGAAGCGGGCCTTCACCACCGGGTCCAGCTCCTGGTAGAGGTCGCCCATCAGCTCGCCCTCGAAGCGCTCCTGGGAGAAGTCGAAGCAGGCCCCGGTGTCGGGGTCGCGGTGGCGCCAGAAGGCGATCAGGTCCCGGGACAGTGCATCGGCGGGGGCGACTATCTCCGCGGGCTGGGGGCTGAACAGCTCCGGCAGGCCGCCGTCGCGGCTGGCCAGGTCGCGGTAGACCCAGCGCAGGAAGGCGCTCTCGCCGAGGTTGGGGGCCAGGGCCTCGAAGAGCTGCTGGGCCTCGGGGTTCCGCAACCGCCCGGGGGCGAGCAGGCCGCGGTCCTCCAGGACCCGGACATAGACGGACTTGAGCACCCAGAGCACGGCGGCGCGCCGGGAGAGCAGGTCGGTCCAGACCTCGAAGGCCTCGCCGACCTGCTCCTGCGCGTGCAGCCGCTCGGCCTGGGGGCGGGCGGGGCCGAGGAGGCTGCCGCGCAGGTCGGCGGCGATGCGGGCGACCTGGTCGCGCAGGGCGGCGGTGAGGCGGGCTCGGTCGGCGGCGTTCATGCGGGCACTCGGGCGGTGGGAGCGGCTTTGGCCGCGAGGGGGCCTGACGATGGGCTGGGCGCCTGGGGCGGTCGCGCCGGGGCGGCGCTCCCACGGGTGGGTCCTGTGGGAGCGGCTTTAGCCGCGACGGGGGAGGGCGGCGGGCACGGGGTAGTGACCCGGATTACGCGCTCGCGGGCTGACTCCGTGGGAGCGGCGCCCGAGCAGGGTTTGGCTCCTGCATCCCCTGCACTCCCACCGTCCCTGGCGGTCGCGCCGCGACGGGGCCAGGGTAAGGGCTTGGCGCCTGGGGCGGTCGCGCCGAGGGTGGCGCTCCCACGGGTGGGTCCTGTGGGGGCGGCTTTAGCCGCGAGGGGGCGGGTTGGCTGGGGCCCGGCAGCAACCCGGATTCCGCTGCGCTCCATCCGGGCTACGCGCCCGCGGGCTGACTCCGTGGGAGCGGCGCCCTCGCCGCGACGGGGCTGGACCACGGGCTGGGCGCCTGGGGCGGTCGCGCCGGGGGCGGCGCTCCCACGACTGCGGCTGGGCTCGGGGATCGTCGCGGCTGAAGCCGCTCCCACGGGGGGCTGGGGGCGGGTCATGGCTGGGCACCCTGGGCGGGGAGCGGGTTGAGCAGGGGCAGGGTTGCGCCTTCGAGGTGCCAGAGGGGGGCGCCTTCGTTGAAGCGGGGCTGGCGGTTGTGGATGACGCCGGGGACGACCAGGACCCAGAAGCCACGGGAGCCGGAGAGGGTCTCGTCGTAGAGCCGGCGGGGGAAGTCCAGGGCCTCGCAGAGCCCGAACAGGGCGGTGTCGCCGAGGACCACCCGCTGGCCGGGGTGCCCGTGCTCGTCCAGCAGGCGGGCCAGGGTGTCCTCGGCCGCCTCGGTGAGGGCATCGCGCTGGGCGGCGAAGCGCTCGGCCCGCTCCAGGGCGGCGATGTCGGCCCCGTGGTCGGCGAAGAAGGCGTCGTCGAAGGAGACCCAGGCGGCGCCGATGGCCTGCGCGATGGAGCGCCCGATCTCGGGGTGGCGCTCGGGGGGGGTGACCAGCATGCGAAAGCCGCGGGAGGCGGCGGCGTCGCAGAGCATGTCGCGGATCACGACCTCGGGGCTGCGCCCGCCGCCGAGGCTGCCGGGGAGGGCGTCGGCGGCCAGGGGCGGGGCGGCGAGGATAGAGTCCCGGCGACCTGGGGTGACGGTCTGGCCCTGGACCCGGCAGTCCAGGTCGCGGAGCACGGCCAGCAGGTGGTCGGGGTCCGGGTAGGGGGTGGCGGGACCGAAGGCGCGCCGGACCCGCCGCTCCAGCTCGTCCAAGTCGATGGGGTCGCGGATCTGCTCCAGGACGAAGCCGATGCCCTGGCGGGCGTCCACCGGGCCTATGAAGGGGCGGCCGGTGTCGGTCAGTTCGACATCGCTGCGCAGGCGTATCCCCAGCTCCAGGGGGTCGCGGTCGTAGTGGGGGAGCAGGGCGGTGAGGGTGCGCCGGGCGGTCTCGGGCTCCAGGGGCGGCCACTGGCTGGCGAGACGTTCGATCTCGGCGGAGAAGGCGCGCAGTGTGTCGCGGTCGAAGGCGGTGCGGGCGACGATGGGCCCGGCGAGGCCCTCGACCTCCAGGATCTGGGTGCGGGCCGCGGCCAGGCGCACGGCGAGCCGGACCATGCCGGCCCCGGTGACCAGGCCGGCGGGCCATTCCTCTTCGAAGCGGCGGCCCAGCTCGTCCAGGCGGACCAGGCCGCCGCGGCCGTCGAGCAGGCTGTCCAGGGCGGCGGTGAGGTCGGCGAGGCCGGCCAGGTCCAGGCGGTCTATGCCCTTGGAGCAGTCCAGGCTGACCTGGGATTGGGAACTGCCCAGGTCGCGGGCTATGTCGCCCTGGGGCTCGGGGTCGCCGAGCAGGCCGACGACGCGCTCCACAGCGATGCGCTGGCGCTCGCTCAGGGGGCGGGCGGCCAGGTCCCAGAGGCGGTCCAGGGTGTGGCCGCCCTCGGCCCCCGGGGCCTGGGCGGAGAACCGGTGCAGGGCCTCGACTACCTCCGCCAGGCGTTTGCGCCCTATGCCGGGGACGGCCAGCAGCTCCGGGCGGGTGAGCCCGGCCACGGCCCCGACGGTGGGGAGCGGGTGCTCGGCCAGGGCGGCCAGCACGGCGGCGGCGAGCGGCAGGCGCTCCACGGGCTCAGGGGAATCCGCCAACTCGGGGACCAGTAGGGGCTCGGGGCGGGTCCCGGTGCGGCCCTCGGTGGCGGTCAGGCCGAGCCCCTGGAGGCGGCGCTGGAAGGCGAGGATGTCGGCGGCGGTCTTGCTGCCGATGGCGTGGATGGCGCGGATCTGGACCTGGGTCAGGGTCAGGAGGTCGCCGACGGTGCCGGCCTGGGCCCGGGCCAGGGCCTTGACGGCGCGGCGCGGGAGCCCGGCGAGGCGCAGCGGCGTGGTCGCCTCGATGCCGGTGCCCGTTTCGGTGCCCGCTTCGCCGCCTGTTTCCGTGCCGGCCGCGGCCGACGCCGGGGCCGGCCTGTCCTCGCCGAGGGCGACCAGGAGGGCGTCGCGCATGGCCCGGGCGGAGGGGAAGCGGTGCTCGGGGACCGGGTCCAGGGCCTTGCGGAAGAAGGCGGCGAGACCGGAGGGGGCTATGTCCTCGTCCCGCACGCTGGGTTCCTCCCGGGGCTCGGGGACACGGCCGTCGAAGGCGTGACGGCCGGCGTAGAGCTCGAACAGGCACAGTGCCGCGGCATAGCGGTCGGTGGCGTGGGACCAGCGCCCGCTGGCGGGGTCGCGGTAGAGGGCGGTGCCGCCGTAGGGGGCATCCTCGGGGACGGCCACCAGGCTGAAGTCGATGACGGTAAGGTGGCCCTCGGCGACCAGCAGGTTGTCGGGCTTGAGGTCCTTGTGGGTGACGCCCTTCTGTTCCAGGTAGTCGAGCCCGGCCAGGAGGTCCTCGGCCAGGCTGCGCTGGGTCTGGGGGTCGGGGGGCTGGGGCTGGCTTTGGGTTTGGGTTTGGGCCAGCCAGTGGCGCAGGGTCTGGCCGCCGACCCGCTCCATGACCAGGGTGAGGCGCCCCTCGACCATCTTGGTGAGGTCGATGACCCGCACGATGTTGGGGTGGTCCAGGGTGGAGAGGGCCTGGTACTCGCAGCGCAGGGCCTCCTCGGCGGCGTCCTCGCAGCGGGCGATCTTGAGCGCCCGGGTGCGCCCGCTGACCAGGTGCCGGGCGGCGTAGACCACGGCCATGCCGCCCTGGCCGAGGCGGGTCAGGACCTCGTAGTCGGGGCCTATGCGGGTCCCGGGCTCCAGGTTGTCGGCGTCCAGGGGTCCGCTCTGGAAGCTGGGCAGGCTGGGCTGGACCCGGGGGCTCGGGTCGCGGCCCAGGCGCACGGCCTCGATGGCCTCGGCCAGGCTGCCGAAGCGCTCGGTGGGGCGCAGCTCCAGCATGCGGGCGACGGCCTCGTCCAGGGTCAGGGGGACCCGGGGGGCCAAGTCGCGCACCCGCAACAGCAGACGGCCCTGGCCGAGGAGCTGGCGGGTGGCCTCGAACAGGGGTCGGCCGGTGAGCAGCAGGGCCAGCAGGGCCCCCAGGCTGAACTGGTCGGAGGCGGGCTGGGCACTGCTGAAGGCCAGGACCACCTCGGGGGCGGCGTAGACCAGGCGGTCGTCGGCGAGCAGGGTGAGCAGGACCGTGGTCTCGGCGCTCAACTGCTTGGCCAGGTCGAAGCCGGTGACCCGGATGGCCTGGGGGCTGGGGCTGTCCTCGACCAGGACCACCTCGGGGCGCAGGAGGCGATGGACCACGCCCTGGGTGTGGGCCTCGTCCAGGGTGGCGGCGATGCGCATCCACAGGTCGGTGCGGGCCATGAGGTCGGCCTTGCGGGGGCCCTTGGCCCCGGGGCCGTATTTGTCGATCCAGGTGGTGAGGCTGATGCCGGGGAAACGTTCCAGGGGCAGGACTATGCCCGCCTCGTCGGTGAAGGGCGGGTCGGCGCT
>DYRB01000035.1:12360-13802 GCA_020718945.1 Lamprocystis purpurea
CTCCTGGATCTCGTACTCGCGCACCCGGCGCACCGGGCGCGGGCCGCCCTGGGCCCCGGTGAGGAGGCGCAGCAGCTCGCGCTCGGCGACATCGGTGGGGGCCATGGAGCGGCGCCCGCTGAGGCGCTGCACCAGGGCGGGGTCCTGGATGGCGGCGAGGATGTGCTTGCGGGTGTGCAGCCGGTCGTTGGAGGCGGGGCCGCGCACCCCGCAGTCGGTGGTGGCGGAGAGGAAGACCAGGCCCTCCACCCAGACCTGGCCGGCCTGGTAGTGCTCGCGTTTGAGCTGGGTCTTGAGGATCTGGGCGCAGATGCGGTTCTTCTTCAGCGGGCTGGGGACCGGGTCTGGGATGTACCAGTCGTGGTCGGTCCCTTCGATGCGCCCGCGGTAGGACTTGACCTCGACCACATAGACGGCGTGGGGGGCGACCACCACGGCGTCCAGCTCGTAGACCACCCCGGAGCTTTGCACCAGCCAGGCGTTGCCGTAGACGGTGTAGTCCGCGGGCAGGCCCTCGACCAGGTAGCGGATGGCCTGGCGCTCGGCGTCGTGGGCGGGCTCGCCGATGGGGATGAACTGGGCGGCCAAGGCGGCTAGACCAGGAGCGGCTTGGCGTTGGCGAACCAGATGGCGAGCTGGTCCTGGACCTGGAAGGGCCCGCCCTTGTCCGGGTGCAGGCCGATGACGAAGTCGTAGCCGCGCTGCCGCAGGGGGTGGGTGGGGTCGCGCAGGTCGGCGACCTCGACCCGGGTGGCAAACCCCGTGTCCGCGGCGCCCAGATCTAGGGCGACGATCCCGGCCATTGTGAGTTCCTGCCAGGAGGCGCAGGCGACGGTGAAGTTGTCCTTGAGGCTCAGGTCGCCCTGGGTCGCCACCAGGTGGTGGGCGAGCTGACCCCCGGTGCCCGGCAGCTCCAGGACCCGTTGGTGGGGCTTGACCACATGCAGCTCCGAGCGGGCGAGGCGCGTCGGCAGCCCGAGCAGCCGGGCCTGGCCGGCGATGTAGTCGGCGGGGTCCCCCGCCAGGTCGAGGCCGGCGAGGCCGTCGATCCAGCCCTGGGCGACGGTCTCCGGGAGCCGGTCCCAGCCGGTGGGGACCCCGACCCGGGCGGCATCGAAGGGGATGGGGTGGATGACCGCGGCGTCCTCGAACAGCAGGGCGACCAGGTCGGTGGCGGTGAGGCGGCCCCGGAAGCGGGTCCAGGTGGCGAGCCGGGGCTCGGTGAGGCGCCGGGGGCGCCGGCCGGCGGCCTCGTCCCGGGCCAGGGCCTGGATCAGGCCGGCGACCCAGGCGCCGCCGGGGCGCTGGGCTGGGGTCAGGGTGTCGATCTCCAGGGTGCTGGGCATGCCGTGCCTCTCTTTCTGGTGGGGGTGCTTGGCAGACCTCGGGGCTATGTCTGCATTAGGTGTTGGTCCGACCGGGAGGCCCACCGTGGGAGCGCC
>DYRB01000036.1 GCA_020718945.1 Lamprocystis purpurea
CGCTCCCACGGTGGGCCTCCCGGTCGGACCAACACCTAATGCAGACATAGCCAAAAAAAAAGGCCCCGGGGAAACCCCGGGGCCTGTGTGTCTGCGGACCCAAGCCGCGGTGATCGAAGCCTGCCCTTTCGGCGCAACCCTGCGCCTGTTGTCTAGGCTTCCGCCAGAACCCCGCCCTCGGCACGGGCCGCCTGGTAGGCGTCGTCCACCCGGTCGCGCAGCTCCTTGCCGGGCTTGAAGTGGGGGACATACTTGCCGGCCAGGGACACCGCCTCGCCGGACTTGGGATTGCGCCCGACCCGCGGCGGCCTGTAGTGCAGCGAGAAGCTGCCGAAGCCACGGATCTCGATGCGCTCGCCCCCGGCCAGGGCGTTGCCCATGTTTTCGAGGATGTACCGCACGGCAAGCTCCACATCCTTGTAGGCGAGGTGGTTCTGCTCGGCGGCCAGAACGTCGATCAGATCGGACTTGGTCATGGGTCAGTCTCCCCTGGACTTGAGTTTGGCGCGGCCCGGGCCCCCGGGCCGCGGGCCCCGGACCGCACTGGGCGGGCCTAGTCCTTCTGATCTTCCATCTGGCCCTTGAGGATGTCGCCCAGGGTCGCGGTACCGGCGTGGCCGCCGCTGGTGTAACCCTTGATGGTGGCAGCCTCTTCGTCCATGTCCTTGGCCTTGATGGACAGGGAGATGGTGCGGTTCTTGCGGTCTACGCCGAGGAACTTGGCGGTGATCTCCTCGCCAAGCTTGAGCACGGTACGGGCGTCCTCGATGCGGTCCCGGGAGATCTCGGAGGCACGCAGGTAGCCCTCCACCCCGTCGCCCAGGGCAATGGTCGCCCCCTTGGCATCGAGTTCGACCACCGCACCCTGCACCACGCTGCCCTTGTCGTGCAGGGCGACGAAGGAGGAGAAGGGGTCGCGGTCGAGCTGCTTGATGCCGAGCGAGATGCGCTCACGCTCCGGGTCAACGGACAGGACCACGGTCTCCAGCTCGTCGCCCTTCTTGAAGCGACGCAGGGCCTGCTCCCCGGCCTCGTCCCAGGAGATGTCGGACAGGTGGACCAGGCCGTCGATGCCGCCGTCCAGGCCGATGAAGATGCCGAAGTCGGTGATGGACTTGATCTTGCCCGAGACCAGGTCGCCCTTCTTGTGGACCACGCCGAACTCGTCCCAGGGGTTCATCTGGCACTGCTTCATGCCGAGCGAGATGCGGCGACGCTCCTCGTCGATGTCCAGCACCATGACCTCGACATCGTCGCCCAGGTTCACCAGCTTGCTCGGGTGGATATTCTTGTTGGTCCAGTCCATTTCGGAGACATGGACCAGGCCCTCGACACCCTCTTCAATCTCCACGAAGCAGCCGTAGTCGGCGATGTTGGTGACCTTGCCGAAGACCCGGGCGTTCTCCGGGTAGCGGCGGGAGATGTTGACCCAGGGGTCCTCGCCCATCTGCTTGAGACCGAGGGAGACGCGCTGGCGGTCGCGGTCGAACTTGAGGACCTTGACCTGGATCTCCCGACCGATCTCCACCACCTCGGAGGGGTGCTTGACGCGACGCCAGGCCATGTCGGTGATGTGCAGCAGGCCGTCGATACCACCCAGGTCCAGGAAGGCACCGTAGTCGGTGAGGTTCTTGACCACACCCATGACTTCCATGCCCTCTTCCAGGTTCTTCAGGAGCTGGTCGCGCTCGGCGCTGTACTCCTCCTCGACCACGGCACGGCGCGACACAACCACGTTGTTGCGCTTGCGGTCGAGCTTGATGACCTTGAATTCCTGCTCCTTGCCTTCCAGGTGGCTGGTGTCGCGCACCGGGCGCACGTCCACCAGGGAGCCGGGGAGGAAGGCGCGCACGGTGTCGAGCTCGACGGTGAAACCACCCTTGACCTTGCCGTTGATCAGGCCCTTGACGGTATCGCCGGCCTCGAAGGCCTTCTCCAGATAGTCCCAGGCGGCGAAGCGCTTGGCCTTCTCGCGAGACAGCCGGGTAACGCCGAAGCCGTCCTCGACCGCATCCAGGGCGACCTGGACGGAGTCGCCCACGGCGACCTCGATCTGGCCGTCGAGACCGATGAACTGGCTTCTGGGGATGACGCCCTCGGACTTGAGTCCGGCGTCTACGACCACGGAGTCCGCGGTGATTGCGACCACGGTACCTGTGACTATGGTGCCCGGCTGGAGCTGGGTGTTGGTCAGACTCTGCTCAAAGAGATCGGCAAAACTTTCGGTCATGGGGTTACTGGTTTCCTGACGCGGCGTCTACCTCGGCCCTGGTGAGGGGGCGAGGGGTGGTTTGATGGATCGGCCCGCGGACCATCCGCGGACCCCCGATGGGACCCCCGAACCCTGGCGGGAGCGGGCGCCCCGAGGTCAGCCGACCAGGTCCGGGGCGCCGCGCCTTACCGCCGCCAGGACCAGATCTCCAACCTCTTCAATGCTGAGTGCCGTGGTATCCAGCTCGAGGGCCCCGGGGGCCGCCCGCAGCGGGGCCACGGCACGATTGCGGTCACGCTCGTCGCGCGCCTGTATATCTTTCAGCAAGTCCGCAAGGCTAGCATCCGTTCCTTTGCCTTTCAACTGTTTATGCCTGCGCCGGGCGCGCTCTTCGGCGCTCGCGGTGAGGAAGACCTTGACCTGGGCATCGGGGAAGACGACGGTCCCCATGTCCCGCCCATCGGCCACCAGCCCGGGGGCACGGGCGGCGGCCCTCTGCCAGTCGAGCAGCGCGGCCCGCACCGGGCCATGGACCGCCACCCGCGAGGCGGCCATGCCGGCGCTCTCGGCGCGGATGGCGTCGGTGATGTCCTCCCCCGCCAGCAGCACCCGCCCACCGGCGAAGTCCAGGGGCAGGGCTGCCGCTATCTCGGCCACCGCCTCGCCGTCGTCCAGGTCCACCCCGGCGCGCCCGGCGGCCAGGCCCAGGACCCGGTACAGGGCCCCGCTGTCCAGGGTGTGCCAGCCCAGGCGCTGTGCCACCAGGGCGGCGATGGTCCCCTTGCCGGTGCCTGAGGGGCCATCGATGGTCACAACCGGGACCTTGGTCATGGGTGCTGCTCCGAGATGCCCAGCCCGACCCCCCGCGCCAGGGCCGCAAAGCCCGGGAAGGAGGTATTGACGTTGGCGCAGTCGGCGATCCCGATGGGGGCCTGGGCGCGCAGGGCGGCGATGGCGAAGGACATGGCAATGCGATGGTCCCCGCGACTGTCCAGGTGCCCGCCGCCCATGGGCCCGCCCTGGATGCGGATACCGTCCGGCCTGGGCTCCACCTCCACCCCCAGGGCGGAGAGGCCATCGGCCATGACCTGGATGCGGTCGCTCTCCTTCACCCGCAGTTCCTCGGCCCCGGTCAGCAGCGTCTCCCCCTGGGCGCAGGCGGCGGCCACGAACAGGGCCGGGAACTCGTCGATGGCGAGCGGCACCTGGTCCTCCGGGATGCGGATGCCGTGCAGTTCGGCCGAGCGCACCCTCAGGTCCGCCACCGGCTCGCCGCCTGCCTCGCGGGGGTTCATGACCTCGATGTCGGCCCCCATGGCGCGCAGTATGTTGATCACCCCGACCCGGGTCGGGTTCATGCCGACCTGGGTCAGGGTCAGGTCCGAGCCCGGGGCTATGCTGGCCCCGACCAGGAAGAAGGCGGCCGAGGAGATGTCCCCGGGCACGTCCAGATCGCAGCCGATCAGGCGCCCGCCGCCGGTGAGGCAGGCCCGCCCTGGGCTGGTGCGGACCTCATAGCCGAAGCCACGCAGCATGCGTTCGGTGTGGTCCCGGGTGGGGGCCGGCTCGCTGACGCAGGTCTCCCCCGCCGCATAGAGCCCGGCCAGCAGAAGGCTGGATTTCACCTGGGCGCTGGCCACCGGCAGGGCATAGTCGATGCCCTTGAGCCCCGCCGTCGGGCGAATGTGCAGGGGGGCTGTGCCGTCCGGGCTCGCCTCGATCAGGGCCCCCATGCGGGCCAGGGGCTCGGTCACCCGGCGCATCGGCCGTCGGCTCAGCGACGCATCCCCCACCAGGGTCACCGGAAAGCCCTGCCCCGCCAGCAGGCCGCACAGCAGGCGCATGGAGGTCCCGGAGTTGCCCATGTCCAGCGGGCCGCCCGGCTCGCGCAGGCCATGGAGCCCGACCCCGTTCACCAGGACCCGGCCGCCGTCCGGCCCCTCGATCCTCACCCCCATGCGGCGGAAGGCGGCCAGGGTCGCCAGGGCGTCCTCCCCCTCCAGAAAGCCGCGGATACGGGTCTCCCCCTCGGCCAGGGCCCCGAGCATGATGGAGCGGTGGGAGATGGACTTGTCCCCCGGGACCTGCAAGGTCCCGTTCAGGGAGCCGCCGGGCTGGATGGAAAAGCTGAGATCGGGTGCACCGCCCAAGGGGGCCTCCGCCGGGGTCCGGACAGGCTGAAAGAGCCGCGCAGTCTAGCGGTTGGCGGTTGCGGGGTAAACCGCAAGGGACGCTTGAGCCGCCTGCCAAGAGGGCTGCCTCCGCCAATTTCCCAACCCACAGGTACGCCAGGCCGATACCGGCTAAGCTTGGCGCCAGCCACCCCCCGGAGTCACCATGCCCCCTACCCCACCCGCACGCCGCCCCCTGACCAGCCGCGACAGCCTCTGGGCCCGTGCCCTGGCAAACTGGCTCGCCCAGCGGCGGGTCCCGCCCAACGCCATATCGCTGGCCAGCCTGGGCTTCGCCGCCCTGGGCGCGGGAGCCATGCTGGCGGCACCCGGGACAACCGGCGGGGCCAGGGCCACCCTCTTTGTCCTGGCGGCTGTCTGCATCCAGTTGCGCCTGCTGTGCAACCTGCTGGACGGCATGGTCGCGGTGGAGGGGGGCCTGGGCTCCAAGTCCGGAGAGATCTACAACGAGGTCCCGGACCGCATCGCCGACCCCTTGCTCCTGGTCCCCGCGGGTTATGCGACGGGCTTCGCCTTCGGCCCCGAGTTGGGCTGGCTGTGCGGGCTCCTGGCCCTGTTCACCGCCTATATCCGCGCCATGGGCGGGTCCGCCGGTCTGGCCCAGGGGTTTCAGGGGCCCATGGCCAAGCCCCATCGCATGGCGGCCATGACCGCCGGGCTGATCGCCGCGGCATTGACGGTGCCCCTGGGGCTCGACGGGGTTGTCCTGCTGGCGACCCTGGCAATGATCGCCCTGGGGGCCCTGGCCACCGCCTGGCGCCGCACCGCCGCCATCCACCGTGCCCTGGAGGCCCGATGAGCGAGCCTGCGATCTATACCCCGCCGCCCCGGTCGCGGACCGCGGACCTGGCCGCCGGGGTGCTGGTCGCCCTGACCCGACTGGTCACTGGGGCCCAGGCGCGCTGGGTGGGCCCCGCACCTGGGCCGGAAGCCACCCAGCGGGTCTATTTCGCCAACCACTCCAGCCACCTGGACGCCCTGGTGCTGTGGGCCGCCCTGCCGTCCGATCTGCGCCGACGCACCCGCCCGGTGGCGGCGGCGGACTATTGGGACAGGCCCGGGCTGCGGGGCTGGATCAGCCGGGAACTGCTCAACGCCGTCCTGGTGGACCGCGGCAGCGCCCAGGGCGGGCGCGAGGCCCTGGCCCGGCTGAGCTCGGCCCTGGCCGCTGGGGCCTCGCTCATCCTGTTCCCGGAAGGGACCCGGGGCGACGGGGTCACCATCGGGGACTTGAAGCCCGGGCTCTATTTCGTGGCGAAGGAGCGCCCGGACCTGGACCTGGTCCCGGTGTACCTGCAGAACCTGTGCCGCATCCTGCCCAAGGGCGAGATACTGCCGGTGCCGCTACTGGGGAGCAGCACCTTCGGCCCGCCCCTGCGCCTGGAACCCGGCGAGGGGCGCCGCACCTTTCTGGACCGGGCGCGCAACGCCCTCATCGCCCTGGGGGGACAGCCATGAACATCGTCTGGGATCGAGAGATCATCGCCCTGCTCGCAGGCATCGTGGGGCTGCTGGTGCTGGCCAGCGCCATCGGCTGGGTCCTGGCGCAACGCGTCCAGGCCGAGTCTGGCCAGGCGGTGGTGGCCAACCTGAATGCCCGGGTGCGGGCCTGGTGGATCATGACCGCGGTCTTCACCGCCGCGCTCGCCACCGGCGGCATAGGCTCGGTGATCCTGTTCGGGCTCACCTCGTTCATCGCCCTGCGGGAGTTCATCACCCTCACCCCCACCCGAAGGGCGGACCACCGCACCCTGTTCTGGGCCTTCTTCGTCTTCGTCCCGGTCCAGTACTGGCTGGTGGCCACCCACTGGTACGGACTCTTCGTCATCTTTATCCCCGTCTATGCCTTCCTGTTCGTACCGGTGCGCAGCGTCCTGGCCGGGGACACGGAGGACTTCCTGGCCCGTACCGCCAAGATCCAATGGGGGCTCATGGTGGCGGTCTATTGTGTGAGCCACGCCCCGGCCCTGCTCATGCTGGACATCCCGGGCTACGCCGGGGAGAACGCCAAGCTGCTGCTCTATCTCATCGTGGTGGTGCAGTTGAGCGACGTGCTCCAGTACGTCTTCGGCAAGACCCTGGGGCGACACAAGATCGTGCCCAAGGTGAGCCCCAACAAGACCTGGGAGGGGACCATCGGCGGCATAGCCGCGGCGACCCTGATCGGCACCGCCCTCTGGTGGGCCACGCCCTTCAGCCCCTGGGAGGCGGCGGGCATAGCCCTGGTGGTCAATCTGGCCGGCTTCGCCGGGGGCCTGTGCATGTCTGCCATCAAGCGCGACCGGGGCATCAAGGACTTCGGCAGCCTGATCCAGGGCCATGGCGGTGTCCTGGACCGTATCGACTCCCTGTGCTTTGCCGCGCCGCTGTTCTTCCACCTGGTGCGCTATCTCTACACCTGAACCGGCCCCCAGGCCAGGAGACCATCCCCAATGACCCCGACCCCGGCCACCGAGCGGGAACTGGACCGCATCCGCGCAGTGGCACACCTGCTCTATGCGGCCAGCAAGCCCCTGCGCATCCTGCGCACCCTGGCCTGGCCGCCGGAGGTCAAGGAGGCCTTCCTGGCCGGCGGGGCCAGGTCCCTGCCCCAGGTGAGTTACCCGCCCTTCGACCCGACCCGCAGCATCGAGGCGGTGCGCGAGGCGCGCCGGCTCATTGTGCCCGTGACCACCATCGACCTGTGGCTGGACCGTCAGGCCACCGCCATCGAGGTCGGGGCGCGCATGCTGGCAGCGGCCGGGACCGTCGGCTTCTTCGAGCACGGCCGCCAACTCTACGGCGAGCCGACTGCGCCCCTGCGCTATGTGCCCTTGACCCCCATCGACCTGGCCCAGTCCATCCGCGACACCATAGACCAGCTCGAACACATCGACATCGGCATAGCCCCGCCGGCCCACTTCGGGGCGGCGGAGGTGGCGGCCCAGATCGAGGTGGCGGTCCAAGCCCACTTCGGGGCTGCGGCCCCGGCCGTGCAGTTGGTAGACCGGCTCTCGGCCAATGCCCTGGCCACGGCGCGGACCATCTCCATTCGCAGCGACGCCCGCTTTACCGACCGGGACCTGACCCAATTGCTCCACCACGAGGCCTATGTCCACGTCGCCACCTCGCTCAACGGCAAGTCCCAGACCGACTTGCCCATCCTCGCTGCCGCCCACCCTGGGACCACCCGCACCCAGGAGGGGCTGGCGGTATTCGCGGAGGTGATCAGCGGCTCGGTGGAACTGGACCGGCTGCAGCGCCTGTCCGACCGGGTCTTCGCCATCCAGATGGCCATAGAGGGGGCGGACTTCGTGGAGGTCTACGGCTATTTCCTGGGGCGCATCGGCGACCCGGACCAGGCCTTCGAGAACGCCCGGCGGGTCTTCCGCGGCGGGGTTATGACCGGCGGGGCGCCCTTCACCAAGGATCTCGTCTACCTGCTGGGGCTCTTGCAAGTGAACAACTTCATCCGGGCGAGCTTCGCGGCCGGGCGGGCGGACTGCCTGGGGCTCTTGTTCTGCGGCAAGCTCGACATCTTCGATATCCCGGCCCTGTGCGAGCTGTACACCCTGGGCCTATGCCGGCCGCCGCGGTACTTGCCGCCCTGGATCAGCGACCCGCGCCATCTCCTGGCCATGCTGACCTTTTCCCTGTTCACCAACCGCATCGACCTGGAGCCGGTGGTAGCGGTGACCCGGCGGCTGCTCGACAGCGCCCCGGTGGTTAGGCTACCGGGGCCAACCTCGGACAAGTAGGGTCCGCAAATGAACGCAAATGAACGCAAATGGGGAATCCAGAGCGTCTTCCTTAAGCACCGCAGCCTGCACCGACCCAACGGAACCGGCTGACCTGAAGCACTGTGTAACCCTGAACTTTTCTGTCAAGCAACTTGACGAAGACCGTGCAACTCTCTGTTCTTATTTGCGTTAATTTGCGTTCATTTGCGGACAGATCTTTATCCCAACCCTGCGTCGGACCCGCGGTTGATGGCCTCCATCAGCGCCGCCGGGTCGCCCTCGTCCAGGCGCTTGAACAGTTCCGCGACCTGGGCCTCCAGGACCGAGAGGTCCGAGGCCCGGACCAGCTCCTTGATGTCCAGCAGGGCCCCGGCCTGCATGCTGAACTCCCGCAACCCCATGCCGAGCAGCAGCCGGGTATAGCGCGGGTCTCCGGCCAGCTCGCCGCACATGGCCACCGGGGTACCCGTGGCCCGCCCCGCCTCCAGGGTCATACGGATCAGCCGCAGCACCGCCGGGTGGACCGGGTCGTAGAGATAGCTCACGCTGTCGTCCATACGGTCCACGGCCAAGGTGTACTGGGTGAGGTCGTTGGTCCCGATGGACAGGAAGTCCAGGCGCTGGGCCAGGGCCCGGGCGCACAGGGCGGCAGAGGGGACCTCCACCATGCCGCCGATGGGCATCGCCGGGTCGAAGTCGATCCCTTCACTGGCCAACTCCCCGCGCACCTGGGCGATCAGGGCCAACACCGTATCCAACTCCCCCACCGTGGTGATCATGGGGATCATGAGCCGCACCGGGCCATGGGCCGAGGCGCGCAGGATGGCGCGCAACTGGGGCCGGAACAGCTCCGGGTCGTGCAGGCAGAGGCGGATGGCGCGCAGCCCCAGGGCCGGATTGCAAGCCGGCGGGCAGGTCGGGCCTACCGTGTCCACCTGCTTGTCTACCCCCAGGTCCAGGGTACGGATGGTCACCGGGATGCCCGCCAGGCCGTCGATGACCGCCCGATAGGCCTCCAGGTGCTCCGCCTCGTCGGGCAGGTCGGAGCGGTTCATGTAGAGGAACTCGGTGCGGTAGAGCCCCACCCCGGCCGCCCCGTTGACCCGGGCCGCCGCGGCGTCCTCGGGCAGTTCGAGATTGGCGAAGAGCCCGATGTGGACCCCGTCCAGGGTCACGGAGGGCCGATCCACGGTGCATCGCTGGGCGGCACGGCGCTCGTCCAGGGCCCGGATGCGGCCCTGGTAGAAGGCCAGGGTGGCGGGGTCCAGGTCCGCCAGCACGGCGCCCAGGTCGCCGTCCACCACCAGGGTCTCGCCGTGGCGCAAGTATTGGGTGGCGTGGTGTACCCCGACCACCGCCGGGATGTTCAGGCTGCGCGCCAGGATGGCGGTGTGGGACATGGGCCCGCCGAATTCGGTGACGAAGGCGATGGCCCCACCCTGGCCGAGCAGGATGGCGTCCGCCGGGGCCAGGTCCTCGGCGACCACCACGCAGCCGGCCAGGTCCTGGCCGGCCAGGCCCTCCGCCCGCACGCCCCCGCCGAGCTGGGTCTGGATCTGCAACACCACATGGTCCAGGTCGTGGCGTCGGCTGCGCAGATAGGGGTCCTCCATAGCGTCGAAGACCCGGATCAGGACGTCGCGCTGACGCTGCAAGGCCCACTCGGCGCTGCACGCCTCGGCCCGGATCAGCTCCCGAACCGCATCCACCAGGGCGGCGTCCTCCATCATCAGGATGTGGGTGTCGATGAACTCGGCGACGCTGACCGGGGTCGCCGCGGGGATACGGGAACGCACCGACCGCAGGGCGTCCCGGGCGGCGTCGAGGGCCGCGTCCAGGCGGGCCAGTTCCAAGCCCACCGCCTCCGGGGCCACCCGCTCCGGGCTGCTTGGGGAGGGGCCGCGGGCGATGACGAAGGCCGGACCCAGGGCGACGCTGCGCGAGCCGCGCACGCCCAGGCCGTGGCAGGATAGGGTCATTCCGGCTCCTCGAAGCGACCCGCGACCAGGGCCGCCAGGGCCTCGAAGGCCTGGGTCTCGTCCGGCCCCTCGACCTCGACGGTGATCCGGGTGCCCTGGCTGGCGGCCAGCATCATGACCCCCATGATGCTCTTTCCGTTCACCCGCGAGCCGTTGCGCTCGACCTGGATAGTGCTGCCGAAGGCGCCGGCACAACGGACGAACTTGGCCGCGGCCCGGGCGTGCAGCCCGAGCTTGTTGACTATGGGTAGCTCTTGCCTGATCACGGTTCAGACGCCTCGATTGGGGCTTCACCCGGGACCCCGGGCCGACGACACTGCATGATGCCGTCGCGGCCCCCGCCGTAGGCCTTCTCGGCCAGGGCGTCCAGGGGCAGGCCTGGGTAGTTGAACACCCGCACCAGCATGGGCAGGTTGACGCCGCATACGGCGCGCACCGGGGCTCGGCCTTCCAGGGAGGCGGCTATGTTGGCCGGGGTCGATCCGAACAGGTCGGTGAGCACCAGCACCCCGTCCCCGCCGTCCAGTTCCCCCATCCAGTCCCCGGCCAGGGCGCGCAGCCGGTCGCAGTCGCCCTCCTCGCGCACCGCCAGGACCCGGGTCGGCAGGGGGCAGCCGCCGAGCATGCGGGTGATCACGGCCAGCAAGGCGTCGCCCAGGTCGCCGTGGGTGATGATGAGCACGCCGACGGTCATGGCAGGTCCCGGTGCCGAACCATGACGGCGTGGCCGCCGGCCTCGAAGTGGCGGCGCAACGCCTCGGCCATGTAGACCGAGCGGTGTTGCCCGCCGGTACAGCCGAAGGCGACGGTGAGGTAGGAGCGCCCATCGGTCTCGAACTGCGGCACCCAGCGGTCGAAGAAACCGATCAGGTCGGCGCGCATCTGCCCCACCTCGGCGCTTGCCTCCAGGAACTCCGCCACCGGGGCGTCACGCCCGGTCAGCGGGCGCAGGTCCGGGCGCCAGTGGGGATTGGGCAGGCAGCGCATGTCGAACAGGAAGTCCACATCGTGGGGCACCCCATGCTTGAAGCCGAAGGACTGCAACAGGATCGCTGCCTTGGGCGAGGCGTTGCCGGCGATGCGCTCACGCACCAGGTCGCGCAGTTCGTGGACATTGGTGCGGGTGGTGTCGATGGTCACCTCCGCCTCGCCGCGGATGGGCTCCAGCAGGCGCCGCTCCAGCTCGATGGCCTCCGCCAATGGGCGGTCCGCACGGGTCAGGGGGTGCTTGCGGCGGGTCTCGCTGAAGCGCTTGATCAGGGTGTCGGACTCCGCTTCCAGGAACAGGACGCGGCACTCGATGCCGTTGGCCCGGGCGTGGCGAATCAGCTCAGGGAGATCGCCCAGGTGCTGCTCGGTGTTGCGCGCGTCTATGCCGACGGCGGTCAGCGTGTAGGTAGCATCGGAGGAGCCGGTCAGGCCCAGGGCCAGTTCCTTGAGCAGGAACACCGGCAGGTTGTCGATGCTGTAGTAGCCGAGGTCTTCCAGGGTACGCAGGGCGACGCTCTTGCCCGACCCGGACAGACCGCTGACGATGACCAATCTCATGGGATGACCTCGGTGAAAACGGACATCGGCCCCCTGCCCAGGCGCCTGCGGCGTCAGGGGCCTGGCCTAGTCCTCGCCGTCCCCCGCATCGGGGACGTTGTCGGCCATGGCGCGGGCCTGGCGCTCGCAGAAATCCACCCCGGCGTCGTAGCCGCGGATGCGCAAGATCTGGTGGTGCACCGCCGCCTCGACGAGGATAGCAAGATTGCGCCCGGGGGCGACCGGGACTGTGACCTCAGGCACGGTCACACCCAGGATGGCCCGCCCGGACAGGCTACCGGCGAGCCGGTCTATGGTCGCCAGCTCCGGCCCCCCCATGGCCCTCAGGTTGATGACCAGGTTCAGGTGGCGGCTCTGGGCCACCGCGCTCTCGCCGAACATGGCGCGGATATTCAGCACCCCCAGGCCGCGCACCTCCAGGAAGTCGCGCAGCAGGGCCGGGCAGCTCCCGTCCAGGGTCTCCGGGGCGACCCGGGCAAACTGGGGGGCATCGTCCGCGATCAGGCGATGGCCCCGGGTGATCAGATCCAGGGCCAGTTCGCTCTTGCCGATGGCCGGATCACCGATCAGCAGCACCCCCATGCCCAGCACCTCCATGAAGACCCCGTGGACCCTGGTCGTCTCGGCCAAGGCATGGGTCAGAAAGTAGCGCAACCGCCCGATAATGTCCTCGTCGCCCAGGGGCGAGGCCAGCAGGGGGGTTGCCGTGCGCCTGGCCAGTTCCACCACCAGGGGCTCGGGCTCGATGCCGTCGGCGAAGATGACCGCCGCCGGGCGCGCCGCGAACAGGGTGCGTAGCGTCTCGTCATGGGCGGTGGGGGCCAGATCGGCCAGATAGACCAGCTCGGCGCGGCCGACGATCTGCAACCGATTGGGATGGATGCAGTTCAGCGAGCCGACCAGGGCCTGACCGGCGGCACCCGGGTCCGAGCTGCGCAGGGGCCTCGGGGCCTCCGGGCTCTGGCCGAGCCAATGCAGCTTGAGCGCTGCACCGAGGCGCTCGACCACACCCTGGACTGTGTCCACCGGGCTCATGGCAGGCGCTGCGCGGCCTCCGCTGCCTCGAACAGGGCGAGGACCTCCGCCGCTGAGGAGGCCTGGCGCAGGTCGCGGCGCAACCGCTCGTTGCTGAATAGGGTGGCCAGGGCCGAGAGGAGCTGAAGGTGCTCTTCGTGGGCCTCCTTGGGGACCAGCAGGGCCAGGGCCAGGTCCACCGGCTCGCCGTCGATGGCGTCGTAGTCGATGCCCTGGCGCAGTTGCACGAAGGCACAGCGGGCCTGCTGGACCTCGGCCATGCGTGAGTGCGGCAGGGCGATACCGTGGCCCAGGCCGGTACTGCCCAGGCGTTCCCGCTCGTGGAGGGCATCGAGCACGGTCTCGGTGCTCAGCTCCGGGTCATCCCGGGCGAGCAGCCCAGCCAGCGTCTGGAGCAGGCGCTTCTTGCTGGTCACTTCAATGCCGCTGGCGATGCGGTCGAGGACCAGGAATTGGGGGGGAAACATCAGGGGCGGCTCCCGACAGCTACCGGTTCGAGACACCGGGGCATTTTGTCATAGGCGGCGCCCCGCCGGGGGACTGGCCCCGGCCCGGGACACCGCTGCTAGGGGGATGGCGCGCGGGGAAGGCCCCCGCGGCCCTGGACTGCGCTATTCGGCCTCGGGCTCGACCGCCTGGGCGGTGGCGCGGTGACCGATCTTCTTCTCCTTATGCCGGAGGACCTGGCGGTCAAGCTTGTCGATCAGGGTATCGATGGCGGCATACATGTCCTCATGGACGGTCTCCGCGAAGACCTTGGCCCCGTTCACGAGCAGGGTCGCCTCGGCCTTCTGACGCAGTTTCTCGACGCTCAGGACCACGTGCACATTGAGCACCTGGTCGAAGTGCCGGGCGAGCCGCTCGAACTTGTTGTCGACATAGCCGCGCAGGGACTCGGTAATGTCGATGTGATGACCCGTCAGGTTGATTTGCATAGTGACGCTCCAAATGAAACAAACGCCCGTTAAGTCAGACGCTTGCGCTCGATCGAGGGTGGGATTCCCAGAGCCTCGCGGTACTTGGCGACTGTCCG
>DYRB01000037.1:0-10816 GCA_020718945.1 Lamprocystis purpurea
CAGGGAGGGAGGAGGTAGAGCCGCGTCGGGAACAGCGGCCGAGGCGCCGCTCCCATGGGCGCCGATCTGGCCTCGAAACTTGGAATTGCTGGGCTCGCACGCGGCCCTTGCCAATCGCTTCCCGGCGGTGCTAGCGTGCCTCGGACGTCAGCCGCTCTGCGGCTGGCGCTTCTACTCTCTATTTCGCCCGACCCCAGCCGCCCCCGCGGTTGGACTTCCTAATCCCTAGGCAGGAGGTTGAGGTGACGACGACGGAGACCGGGCTCGGCTCCTTCCTTGAGTTGACCCTGAAGCAACACGGCAGCGATCCGGGACGACTCGTCCAGATCTTGCTCGACGTACAGGCCCACTACAGCCACGTGGCCCCCCAAGTGATCGAGATCCTGGCCGAGGGGCTGGGGCTTACGGTCGGGGCTGTGGAGAGCACGCTCGACTTCTACTCCTTCCTGACACGGGAGCCGACCGGGGCCTATCGGATCCTGTGCTCCGACAACATCACGGATCGGATGCTCGGCAACCAGGCGATCTTCGACCACATGGCCCGCCGCCTTGGGGTGAGTCGTGGCAAGGTCTCCGCCGATGGGCTGGTCTCGCTCGACTTCACCTCCTGCACCGGCATGTGCGACCAGGGTCCGGCGATCCTGGTCAACGGCATCGCCGTCACCAAAATGACGCTGCACAGGGCCGATCAGATCTGCGACCTGGTGCGGTCGCGCGTGCCCCTCGCCCACTGGCCGAGCGACCTGTTCCGGGTCGAGCACAACATCCGCCGGGCCGATATGCTGCTCGCCGCCGACTTCAACCCCGGGTCGGCCCTGCGGGCCGCGGTGGAGATGGGCCGCGACGCCTATCTCGCCGAGGTCAAGCGCTCGAACCTGCGCGGTCGCGGCGGCGCCGGCTTTACCACCGGGGTCAAGTGGGAAGCGGCGCGGAACGCCCGCGGCGATGCCCGCTACATCGTCTGCAACGCCGACGAGGGCGAGCCCGGCACCTTCAAGGACCGGGTGCTGCTGCAGTTCTACGCCGAGCGGGTATTCGAGGGCATGGCGCTCGCGGCCTTCGTGGTCGGCGCCAAGCTCGGCCTTGTCTATCTGCGCGGCGAGTACCTCTACATGAGGGCCCAACTCGAGGAGAAGCTCGCCGAGTTGCGCGCCGCCCGGCTCCTCGGCGGCACCATCCTCGGTGTCCAGGGTTTCGACTTCGACATCGAGATCCACATGGGTGCGGGCGCCTACATCTGCGGGGAGGAGACGGCCCTCATCGAGAGCCTCGAGGGCAAGGCGGGCCGTCCGCGCATCCGTCCGCCCTTCCCGGTCAGCGTCGGCTACCGCGGCCAGCCCACCGTGGTGAACAACGTCGAGACCCTGTGCAAGGTGACCGAGATCGCGCTGCACGGCGGCGCCTGGTACGAGGGCTTCGGCACCAAGCAGTCCACCGGCACCAAGGTCCTGTCGGTCGCCGGCGACGTGGAGCGCCCGGGCATCTACGAGTACCCCTTCGGCGTGCGCATCGCCCAGGTGCTCGAGGACGCGGGGGCCAAGAACCCACGCGCGGTGCAGGTGTCCGGCGCGGCGGGTCAGTGCCTGACCAGCCGCGAGTTCGGCCGCCGCATCGCCTTCGAGGACGTGCCGACCGCCGGCTCCATCATGGTGTTCGGAGGGCATCGCGACATGTTCGAGGTGGCGCGCAACTTCGCGCAGTTCTTCCAGCACGAGAGCTGCGGCTTCTGCACGCCCTGCCGGGTGGGGACCACCATCCAGGCCAGGATCATGGCGAAGATCGCTGCCGGCCATGGCACCCAATACGAGATGAACGAGTTGCAGCACCTGTGCCAGGTGATGCGCACCGCCAGCCACTGTGGCCTCGGCCTGACCGCCGGCACGGCGATCACCGACATGATCGACCGGTTCCGCGAGGACTTCGAGAAGCGGCTCGCACGCCGCGACTTCGAACCCGCCTTCGATCTCGACGCGGCCCTCGCCCGTGCCCGCGAGATCACCGGTCGCGACGACGCGGACAGCCGGCTCCTGTCGGACGCCTGAGAGGAGGACTGCAATGAATGACTACGACAGGTTCGTTCTCGACGGCCGGCCGGTGCATTTCGAGCGCGGTCAGTCGATCCTCGAAGCGGCGCTGGCATCGGGGGCCTATATCCCCAATCTGTGCCATCACCCCGAGTTCAAGCCGCACGGCTCCTGCAAGCTGTGTACGGTGAAGGTCAACGGCCGCTTCGGCTCGGCCTGCACCATCAAGGCGATGCCGGGCCAGGAGGTGGCCTCGGACACGCCGGAGCTCAACGGCATCCGGCGCGTCCTGCTGCAGATGCTGTTCGTCGAGGGCAACCACTTCTGCCCGGGCTGCGAGAGGAGCGGCAACTGCAATCTCCAGGCCCTGGCCTACGACCTGGAGATGCTGACGCCGCACTATCAGCACTTCTTTCCGGCGCGGGAGCTGGACGCCTCGCACCCCGACGTGATGCTCGACTTCAACCGCTGCATCATGTGTGAGCTGTGCGTGCGGGCCTCGCGCGACTTCGACGGCAAGAACGTCTTTGCCCTCGCCGGGCGCGGCACGGCGAGCCACGTGGTGGTGAACTGCCCCTCGGGCAAGCTCGGCGACACGGATTTTGCGCTCTCCGACAAGGCCGCCTCGGTCTGTCCGGTGGGCGCCATACTGCACAAGCGGGTCGGTTTCGCGGTGCCGATCGGTGAACGTCGCTATGACCTGGCCCCGATCAGCGCCCAGGTGCCCACCCAGCAGGCCGAGGAGGCGTGATCATGCTGCATGTCGCTCCCACCCCCGCCCGCAAGAAGGTGCGCATCGCCACCACCTCGCTGTCGGGCTGCTTCGGCTGCCACATGTCGTTCCTCGACATCGACGAACGCCTGATCGAACTCGTCGATCTGGTCGAATTCGACCGTTCGCCGCTCACCGACATCAAGCACTGCGGCCCCTGCGACGTCGCCCTCGTCGAGGGCGGCGTGTGCAACGCCGAGAACGTCCAGGTGCTCCGCGAACTGCGCGCCAACGCCAAGGTGCTGGTGGCGCTCGGGGCCTGTGCGGTCAACGGCGGGCTGCCGGCCCAGCGCAACCATCTCGATGTCGGTGATTGCCTGACGCGGGTCTATTGTGATCGCACCGGCGGCAAGGTGCCGGATGATCCGGAACTGCCGCTGCTGCTCGACAAGGTCTATCCGATCAATGAGGTGGTCCGGGTCGACTATTTCGTCCCCGGATGCCCGCCATCCGGCGATGCCATCTGGAAATATCTCACCGATCTGATCTTCGGACGCATACCGCGTCTGGAGCATCCGATGCTGCATTTCGACTGAGGGGGGCTTCAGACATGTTCCAACTGGAAACCGCCGAGAACCCCCAGACCCTCAGGCGCATCGCCATAGACCCGCTCACCCGGATCGAGGGCCACGGCAAGGTGACGCTGCTGCTCGACGACGCCGGCCGCATCCATCAGGTGCGCCTCCATAACGTCGAGTTCCGCGGCTTCGAGGTATTCATCGAAGGCCGGCCCTTCTGGGAGGTGCCGGTCACGGTGCAACGGCTGTGCGGCATCTGCCCGGTCAGCCACCACCTCGCCGCGGTCAAGGCGATGGACATCATCGCCGGCTACGGGCCACTGCCGCCGACGGCTGAGAAGCTGCGGCGGCTGATGCACTACGGCCAGGTGCTCCAGTCCCACGCGCTGAACTTCTTCCACCTCGCCTCGCCCGACCTGCTGCTGGGCTTCGACAGCGACCTCACCCGCCGCAACATCGTCGGCCTGGTGCAGGACTTCCCCGAGATCGCCAAGCAGGGTGTGCTGTTGAGGAAGTATGGCCAGGAGGTGATCCGCCACACCTCCGGCAAGCGCATCCACGGCACCGGCGCCATCCCGGGCGGCATGAACAAGGCCCTGACGGCGGCGGAGCGGGACGAACTGCGGCGCGACATCGACCAGATGATCGAATGGACCCTGGCCGCCGTGCACATGGTCGCGGCGCTGCATCGGACCAAGCCGGAGTTCTACAACCACTTCGGCGAGTTCGATTCGTCGATGATGGGCTTGGTCGACGAGCGCGGCGCGCTGGATTTCTACCACGGCGGCCTGCGCGCCCTGGATAAGGACGGGGCGACCATTTTCGATCACGTCGATTACTCGACCTACGAGAGCGTCCTCGAGGAAGAGGCCAAGTCCTGGTCCTACATGAAGTTCCCGCACATTCGGGCGCTCGGCCCGGAGAAGGGCTGGTACAAGGTCGGGCCGCTGGCCCGAGTGCAGACCTGCGACTTCATCCCGACGCCGCTTGCCGATCTCGAACGCAAGAAGATGGTGGCCCTCGGCGCGGGCAAACCGCTGATGGGCACCCTGTTCTTCCACTGGGCGCGGCTGATCGAGGCCCTGCACGCCGCGGAGGTGATCCGCGACCTGCTCGATGACCCAGACATCCTCGGCACCGACCTGATGGCGGACCAGGGGGAGCGCAAGGGCGAGGCGGTCGGCGTCATCGAGGCACCGCGCGGCACCCTGTTCCATCACTACCGGGTGGACGAAAACGACCAGGTCAGCTTCTGCAACCTGATCGTCTCGACCACCAACAACAATCAGGCGATGAACGAGGCGATCCGTTCGGTGGCCCGGACCTATCTCGACGGGCGGGAGCTGACCGAGGGCCTCCTCAACCACATCGAGGTGGCCATCCGCGCCTACGATCCCTGCCTGTCCTGCGCCACCCATGCCCTGGGCCAGATGCCGCTGCAGGTCGACCTGGTCGACTGCGAGGGCAAGCTGGTGGCGCGCAACTGGCACAACATGCGGCCAGCGGAGTGACTCCCAGGGGCCGCTCCCTGCGCCCCTGGGATACTGGCCATCCCTGGCCAAACGGCGGCGCCCCGGCCCAGATCGGGACGGCGCGCCTCGTCGTTCTCGGCTGGGGCAACGAATCAAGGGGGGACGACGGCCTGGGTCCGGCGCTCACGCGGCGGATCGAGGCCCTCGGCCTTCCCCACATCACGGTAATCGAGGACTTCCAGCTCCAGATCGAGCACGCCATGGACCTCGAGGGGGCGGACCTCGCCCTCTTCCTGGACGCCTCCGTCGCCGCGGCCCACCCCTTCACCTTCACCGAGACGGGGCCGTGCGAGGGCCTCACCCACAGATCCCACACCATGGCGCCGGAAGCGGTGCTGGACGTCTTCACCCGGGTGCTGGGCCAACCGCCCCCACCGGCCTTTGTGCTGGCGATCCGCGGTGACGCCTTCGAACTCGGCACTGGGCTGGGCGAGGCGGCGGCGCAAAGGCTCGAAGCGGCCTGGGACTTCGTCCGGCCAATGCTCCAGGCCCCCGACGCGGCGGCGTGGCGGGCGAGGGTCACGGCGGGAAGAAGTGGGAAGAACTCGGAAAAGGTGGGAGGAACCGCGGACTGAAGAACCGGGGCAGCCCAAGGTCATGGGGTTGCGCCCGACGAAACCCTGGCTTGTCCCCGGTTTCCCCTCTGCCCCGCCATTCTCCGCGGGTTTGCGCAGCCGCTAACAGGGGTGTGGTGAGTTTGAGCAACATGGCGTCGGCGAGGGGAATTCGAGCCATGGCATAGAAGAAGCAGTACATGGCCCCCAAACCGGCCAGGGCGCGCAGCAGATGCAGCCCGGGTAGGGCCGTGGCAAGACCCGGAAGACCCCCCCTCAGCAACCAGGGTGTCAGAAACAACACACTGAATAGATTGCGAAAAAATACCAGTACCTGGTTGGGGACCGCGGTCGAAAGGAAGCGGATGCCGACCCCCATGGAGGTGAACAGGAGTCCCCCCAGGACCACGAAGGCGGCCCCGGCGAGGAGATTTCCGGCAGGGGTCAAGGGCCGCACCTGGGGTGATTGTGTCTACTGTGCAACAGTGTCAAACCAGATACCCGAGCTATAGGCTAGTGATTAAGCGCAAGTTTTTCCTGTGGCTTCCTGTGGGGTGACGGAAGCGTTGCAGAATAGCTGCGAATCCCAAAAAAAGTTGCACTTATGTCTGAGGTTTACGCTAGAATACCCAACGACGGCGAACTCGTCACTCAAGCGACCCGATGCGAGGCTCCAAGATATCCTGATCATCGGACGACATGCCCCGAAGACTGGTCGGTGCCCCGGGCAGGTTGTGGCTTTTTTGCCTCGTTCTGCATCCAAACCATCCGGCCCGTCCCGCGGCACAAGGTCCGCCCAACTTTCAACCAACGTAGGAACCAAGACTATGCGCAACTCCGTGAAATTCCGTCTGGCAGGGCTCGTGGCCCTGACCATCTCCGCCCCGGCCGCCATGAGCATCCAGCAGCCCGAGCACCAGTGGCAGGCCCAGCCCACGACCCACGCCTGGGTCAACCCCTATGGCGAGTGCTGGGCGAGCACCGATGAGGGCCCGACCGGTCTGATCCCCTGCGGCGAGAAGGTCGTAGTTCCGGCCGAGATCACCGTGCGTCTGAACTTCAAGTTTGACAAGTACGGTATTGACGACATCGTCAACGACGCCGAATTGGCCAAGCTGGATGACTACATCGCCAAGGTCAAGTCGACCCCCGACCAGGAGGCCATCAACATCGTTGGTCACACGGACGCCAAGGGCACGGAAAAGTACAACTATGCGCTGGGCCAGCGCCGCGCCAACACGATGAAGCAGTATATGGTCTCCAAGGGCCTGTCGGCTGGGCAGATCGACACCTCGTCCGAAGGCAAGCGCGTCATGCTCCCGGACTACGACATCTTCGCCGTCCAGCAGCGCCGCGCGACCATCAAGACCACGGTCGCTCCCGTCACCGCGAACTGAGGACCGCCACCCTGCCAGCCTGGCAGGGCCCGTCCCAGAAGGCGCCGGTCACTCTGTGGCCGGCGCCTTTTTCGTTGGGCCTCAGACGGCGCGGGCCTGGGCGGCGGCGTTGCCGACATAGGTCGCCGGTGTCAGGGCCCGCAGTTGGGCCTTCGCCTGCGCCGGAATGTCGAGCCCGGCGACGAATGCCTCCAGGTCCTCGCGCCCGATACGCTGGCCGCGGGTCAGTTCCTTGAGGCGCTCGTAGGGGCGGTCCACCCCATAGCGGCGCATGACCGTCTGGATGGGCTCGGCCAGGACCTCCCAGTTGGCGTCCAGGTCGGCGGCCAGGCGCACCGGGTCGGCCTCCAACTTGCCCAGGCCGCGGAGCGTCGACTCCAGGGCAATGGCGGTGTGGGCCAGGCCGACTCCCAGGTTGCGCAGCACCGTGGAGTCGGTGAGGTCGCGCTGCCAGCGGGAGATGGGGAGCTTGGCGGACAGGTGGCCGAGGATGGCGTTGGCCAGGCCCAGGTTGCCCTCGGCGTTCTCGAAGTCGATGGGGTTGACCTTGTGCGGCATGGTCGAGGAGCCGACCTCCCCGGCGACGGTCCGCTGGCGGAAATAGCCCAGGGAGATGTAACCCCATACATCGCGGCAGAAGTCGATGACGATGGTGTTGAAGCGTGCGGTGGCGTCGAACAGCTCCGCCAGGTAGTCGTGGGGCTCGATCTGGGTGGTGTAGGGGTTCCAGGTTAGGCCCAGGGACTCGACGAAGGCGCGGGCGACCCCAGGCCAATCCACATCCGGATAGGCCGACAGGTGGGCGTTGTAGTTGCCCACGGCCCCGTTGATCTTGCCCAGCAGTTCCACCGCCGCGACCCGTTCGCGCTGGGCGCGCAGGCGTACCACCACGTTGGCCATCTCCTTGCCCAGGGTGGTGGGCGAGGCCGGCTGGCCGTGGGTGCGCGACAGCATGGGCAGGTCCGCGTGGCGGTGGGCTAGGTCGCGCAGGGCCCCGATCAGGGCGTCCATGAGGGGCAGCAGGACCTGGCCGCGTCCCTCCCGGACCATCAGGCCCTGGGCCAGGTTGTTGATGTCCTCGGAGGTGCAGGCGAAGTGGATGAACTCGCTGACTGCCTCCAACTCCGCATTGCCCGCAATGCGCTCCTTGATGAAGTACTCCACGGCCTTGACGTCGTGGTTGGTGGTGCGCTCGATGTTCTTGACCCGCTGGGCGTCCTCGACCTGGAACTGCCCCGCCATGGCCTCCAGCAGGTTGATGGCATGCCCGGATAGGGCCGGGACCTCGGGGATCTGGGGATGGGCCGCCAGGGCCTGGAGCCAGCGCACCTCCACCAGGACGCGGTGGCGGATCAGGCCGTACTCGCTGAAGATGGGGCGCAGGTCGGCGGTCTTGGAGCCGTAGCGGCCGTCCACGGGGGAGACGGCGGTGAGGCTGGATAGCTCCATGGTCATGGGGTGCTCCTGGTCGGGGGTGGGAGGGGTGGCGACCGGGACTGTACCAGGGCGCCGCAGCCGTCAAAGGCTGCCCTATGCCAGGGGCGAACGCAAGGTGTGCGGGGGCCGGCCCGATGGGCCGGCCCCGGGGGGTCAGACGCAGCCGGTGGGCTTGGGCAGCCCGCCCCACTTGCAGATGAGCTTCATCGGGCCCTTGCGGAAGATGTCGTACAGGTCCTTGGTGGTGACGCCCATCTTCTTGGCGAAGTTGCGAATAGGGGGGACCACGCCATCGGCCTCGAACATCTCCCGGGCCTTGAGGATGTAGCCCATGACCTGATCGGTCATGTCGAACTCGTCGGCGGCGGACATCTCCCGCGCCACCGCCTCGCTCCAATCTTCCCGGTTGACCAGAAAGCCCTCGCCGTCGACCGCAACACTGACTGCCATGCCAAGTACCTCGCAAAAATTTCAGATAAATAAAGTTGGGTTTGTGGGGTACTTAGTGAGGCCGGTTGCCGGGGAATCAACCGCCCCGCGTCGGTCGGGGCTATCTAAGCCGCAATCCCAGCCTCAATCCGCCAGGTCGTCGAGGTAGGCGCCTATGGCTTCGGCGTCGTGCAGCGCCCGGGGAAAGGCCAGCCGGCGCAGGCGGTCGCCGCGCCCGAGGTCCAGGCCCCAGGGGTCGATCCCGGCGATGCGCAGCGGGATCAGGGGGTCCTTTGGCCCGGGCAGCAGGGCGGCCAGACGCTGGCCCTGGCTGTGCATCAGGGCCTCGGCCAGGTCCGCCTCGGCGGCCGGGTCCAGGGGCGAGGGGCGCAGTACCCGCTCGTTGCCCAGCCAGCGGGCGGCGGCGAAGCCCCCGTTGTAGTGAAACCGTTTGGGCGTCAGGCGGTAGGGGCGGAAGTTGAGTTGCTCGTAGTAAAGCCGCGCCTCGGGGAAGTAGCGCAGGTATCGACGGACCGGCTCCGGGTCTGGTCCCTCCAGGGGGGCGCACTCACCCACACAGGTCAGGCGCTGCCCCTGCTGCACGTCGCCGGGGACGGGCTCGGCCAGGGTAAAGGCGCAGCGCGGGTCGGCGGCCAGGTTGCGGGCGTGCTGGGCCAGGTGGCTGAAGAGCAGGATCGGCAGCCCGTCCCGGCCCAGGCAGTAGGGGACCAGGGAGCCGAAGGGGTAGCCGGGCTCCGCCGCAGATTGGGTGGAAATCAGCCCCTGGAAGCGCCCGGCCCAGAGCTGGCGGACGGGCTCGAAGCCTTCGTCGGGGGTCTGTGGCACGGTTCAGGCCCCCCGGTTGGCCTGGATGGCCGCCAGAACCCCGTCCCAGAAACGGATGCGGGCGCACAGGGCCTCCTCGGCGGCGGTCTCCGCCTCTGCCAGACGGGCCGGGTCGCCCTCGCACAGGGACTCCAGGAGCTTGAGCGACAGGGGCGCGTGGAAGTCGGCGTCCAGGTGGATGTGGCGGGTCAGGTAATAGTGGAAGGCCGGGGCCTCGGCCTCGCCCCAGCGCATTTCGTCCACCATGCGGCGGAACATCATCGGGATGATGCGCACCCGGCCCAGGGCCAGGGCGGCCGCCACCGCGTGGGGCTTGTCCTCGCGGATGAAGCAGAAGGTGGTCTCGCAGAAGTAGCGGGCGGGCAGCGGGACCAGGTCCGAATAGAGGGCGGCGTCCAGGCCCTGGTCGCGCACCAGATCTAGGAAGCGCAGCACGGGTTCGGGGTCCGCCCCGACCTCGCGCATGGCCGCCAGGTAGAACTCGAAGTGGCTGGCGTAGACCGGGCCTTGCGGCCCCGGGGCGCTGTCGGACTCTTCCTCCAGCACCAACTGGTTGATGAAATAGCGCAGGGACGGCTCGCCCCGCGGCATCCAGGGCACCTGGGCGGGCGCGATCCGCTGTTGCAGGTACTTGATCAGGGACATGAAATCCCACACGGAGAAGACGTGGTGGGCCATGAAGACGCGCAGGTCGGCGGGGCCCTGCAGGGCGTCGTAGATGGGGTGGGCATCGAGCTCGGCCTGCAAGTCGTGCAGGTGGTTGAGGTTCAGCTCGGCCATGGGTCTGGTACTCCTGGGCTCTCGGACACGAGGGCCAGACTATAAGCCAGGGGGCCCGCCGGGCGAAAGCGCAAGCCTCGCCAGGGCCCCCGGAACCCGAGACCGGCTTTGACAGGCCCGGCCCCGGCTCGCTATCATGCCGCGCTTATGTCCGCCAACCTACCGGCCCAGTTGGACCCTTGGCAAGCGGTCGCCCGCGAGGCGACCTACGCGGGCTCGCTCGCCTTGCGGGATCTGCCCAGGCTGCGCGAGGCCCTGGTGGCCGAGGCCCTGGTCCCGGCGGCGGCCGTTGCCTTCGAACTCGCCTTCCGGCGGGACGAGGCGCGGCGCCCGGTGCTGGTGGGGCGGGTGCGGGCGGTGCTGCCGCTGGAGTGTCAGCGCTGCCTCGGGGTGGTGGAGTATCAGGTCGATGCCGAGCTGAACCTGATGTTGATGCAGGGCAAGGACCTGGACCTTGACCCCCCGGAGCCCTACGAGCCCCTGCCGGTGATCGACGACCGGGTCAGCCCGGCGGAGGTCATCGAGGA
>DYRB01000037.1:10916-13636 GCA_020718945.1 Lamprocystis purpurea
TCCCTTTGCGGTGCTCGCCGGCTGGAAGCCCGACCCCGATAACCGAACTTGAACCCTAACGCCTTAGGAGGACAGCATGGCCGTCCCACAAAACCGCAAGACCCGTTCCAAGCGTGACATGCGCCGCTCCCACGATGCCCTGACCGGCCCGACCCTGTCGGTCGATCCCGTCAGCGGCGAGACCCACCGCCGCCACCACGTCACCCCGGACGGCTTCTATCGCGGCCGCAAGGTCGTCGATAAGGCCGACTGAGCGGCCCCGGTCCGGCCCCTGTCGTCCTGTGCAGCACCCGCAGTCTGGGGCCAGGTCTGTGGCCGAACGCGTCGTCATCGCCTTGGATGCCATGGGCGGGGACCATGGTCCCGGGGTCGTGGTCCCCGCGGCCCTGGCCTTCCTCAAGCACACCAAGGACGTAGACCTGATCCTGGTCGGGCGCGAGGCAGAGATTATCGAGCACCTGGGTACGGCCAAGGCCGAGGGGCGCCTGCGCATCCACCATGCCTCCCAGACCATCGCCATGGACGAGTCGCCCTCCAAGGCCCTGCGCAACAAGAAGGATTCGTCCATGCGCGTGGCCATCGATCTGGTCAAGGCCGGCACCGCCCACGCCTGTGTCAGTGCCGGAAACACCGGGGCCCTGATGGCCACTGCCCGCTTCGTGCTCAAGACCCTGCCGAATGTGGACCGCCCGGCCATCATCACCGCTGTGCCCTCCCTGCACGGGAACACGCACATGCTGGACCTGGGCGCCAATGTGGATTGCAGTGCCGAGCACCTGTTCCAGTTCGCCGTCATGGGCAGCGAGTTGGTCACGGCGGTGGAGGGCATCGCCTCCCCGGCGGTGGGGCTGCTCAACATCGGCCAGGAAGAGATCAAGGGCAATGAGCAGGTCAAACAGGCCCACGAACTGCTGGCGGCCAGTTCCCTGAACTACATCGGCTACGTGGAGGGCGACGACGTCTATCTGGGCAAGGTGGACGTGGTGGTCTCCGACGGCTTTGTCGGCAACGTGGCCCTGAAGTCCAGCGAGGGCGTGGCCAAGATGGTGCGCCATGTGCTGCGGGAGTCCTTCACACGCAACTGGCTGACCCGCCTCTCTGGGCTGGCGGCCCTGCCCATACTGCGGCGCTTCCGCGACACCTTCGACCCGCGCCGCTACAACGGCGCCAGCCTGCTCGGCCTGCGCGGGATCGTCATCAAGAGCCACGGCGGTGCGGATGTGCTGGCCTTCGAGAACGCCATCCACATCGCCGAGAAGGAGGTCCATTGCAACATCCCGGAACGGATCAGCCACCAGGTGGGCTACCAGCTCGACGCCAGCCGCAGGGGCGGCGAGCGGGTCGGGACGACGGCGTGACCATTTTTTCGCGGGTCCTGGGGACCGGGAGCTACCTCCCCGAAAAGGTGCTGACCAACGGCGACCTGGAGGGCATGGTCGATACCACGGATCAGTGGATCCGCGAGCGCACCGGCATCCTCAAGCGCCATGTGGCCGGGCCTGACGAGACCTGCGTGGACCTCGCCGAGGCCGCGGCCCGCAACGCCCTGGACGCGGCCGGCCTGAAGCCGACGGATATCGACCTGATCGTGATGGCGACCACTACGCCTGACCAGGTCTTCCCGAGCAGCGCCTGCCTGCTGCAACAGCGCCTCGACATCCACGGCTGCGCGGCCTTCGATGTCCAGGCGGTGTGCACCGGCTTTGTCTACGCCGTGGCAGTGGCCGACAAGTTCATCCGCACCGGGACTTCCAAGTGCGCCCTGGTGGTGGGGGCCGAGACCCTGTCGCGGCTGCTCAACTGGGAAGACCGCGGGACTTCGGTCCTGTTCGGCGACGGGGCCGGGGCCGTGATCCTGGGGGCGAGCGACGAGCCCGGGATCATCTCCACCCATTTGCACGCCGACGGTGCCTACAAGGACCTGCTCCAGGTCCCGGCGGGGATCGGCAACGGCCAGCGCGGCTCGCCCTTCATGGAGATGCGCGGCAACGAGGTGTTCCGGGTGGCGGTGACCACATTGGGGCGCATCGTGGACGAGACCCTGGAGGCGGCCGGTATGGACCAGGCCGACATAGACTGGCTGATCCCCCACCAGGCCAATATTCGCATCATCCAGGCCACGGCGCGCAAGCTCAACCTGCCCATGGACCGCGTGGTGGTGACCGTGGACGAGCACGGCAACACCTCCGCCGCCTCCATCCCGCTCGCCTTCGACCAGGCGGTGCGCGACGGGCGCATCCGCCGCGGTGAGACCCTGCTGATGGAGGCCTTCGGCGGCGGTTTCACCTGGGGTTCGGTGCTGCTGACCTATTGACCCGGCCGCAGGTTCGAGACCATCCATGACTGGTACTGCCCCATCCTTCGCCTTCCTCTTCCCCGGTCAGGGGTCCCAGGCTGTTGGCATGCTCCAGGGCCTGGCCGAGGTCTATCCCCAGGTCCGGGGCACCTTTGCCGAGGCCTCCGACGTGCTCGGTCTGGACCTCTGGGAACTGGTCGCCCGCGGCCCCGCCGAGGCCCTGGACCGCACCGAGAACACCCAGCCGGCCATGCTGGCGGCCGGGGTGGCCGTGTGGCGGGTCTGGGCCGCCTGCGACGGGCCGCTGCCAGCGGCTATGGCCGGGCACAGCCTTGGCGAGTACAGCGCCCTGGTCTGTGCCGGCGCCCTGGGCTTTGCCGACGCGGTGGCCCTGGTGGCGGAGCGGGGACGGCTGATGCAGGGG
>DYRB01000038.1 GCA_020718945.1 Lamprocystis purpurea
ACCAGCCGCCTGCACCTGCCGACAGACAAGGCCTCCCGCTGGTGCTGCGCCGCCGAACGCGCCCTGGACCAGCGCCAGCCGATCCCCCCGGCCGCCGCCCTGACCCTGGACCATGCCCAGCATGGCGGGGCCCCCATCGCCATCTTCCTCGGCATCACCCTGGACGGTATCCCCGAGTCCCTGGTGATCGGCTCCAGCATGCTGCATGCGGCCATCAGCGTGTCACTCATCGTTGGCCTGTTCCTGTCCAACTTCCCGGAGGCCCTCTCCAGTTCGGTGGGCATGCGCCAACAGGGCATGGGTTTCTGGCGCATCTTCGGCATGTGGAGCGCCCTGATGCTCATCACCGGCCTAGGTGCGGCGGCGGGCAGCGTCTTCTTCGAAGGGGCTGGACCCAACCTATTCGCCGTCACCGAGGGCCTGGCCGCGGGGGCCATGCTGACCATGATCGCCGAAACCATGCTGCCGGAGGCCTACCTGAAGGGCGGCAACGTGGTCGGCCTCTCGACCCTGGCGGGATTCCTCATCGCCATCTTCTCCAAGACCTTGGAACCTGGGGGTCCGCCCGTCCATGGGACCGGCCCCTTGGAGCCTGGCCAGACGCACGGCGCTCTGGTCCAAACCGCCCTGACACCACAGGCCCCATGCGCAGGCATCGCTCCCGGCCATGCCCTGCTTGTACAGAGCGCCAAGGAGATGCATCCCTATCAGCTCCGGCTCAAGGAGCGCGCCCGGGACGCCGCCGACGAGACTATGCCCTGCACCTGATGCGCCGCCGCTGTGCCGCACGCAGCATCCTGCCCTGTCTGGCCGGGACCGACCTGGACCAAGTCGCCGACCTGGCAGGGTCGGCATGAACCACGCAGCGCATGGCGGCCGGGTGCGGCGGCGGACCCCTGACCCTGGGGGGTGGCCCTGGTGAACCTGGACGACGACGAGCGCCTGGACCAGGCCATCGAGCGCTTCGGCAGCATTGTCGAGCGGCTCCAGGCCCGCCAGGACAGGCTGGAGCACCGCCTTGTGACCCTCTGCGTCGCCATCGCCTTCACCGTGGTCGTCGCCTCCCTGTCCTTCCTGGTCATCATCCTGTTCCAACAGCTCCCAGGGCTCACCGCCGCCATAGGGTAGATGAACGACCGCTTCGCCCATGTGGCCGCCAATATGGCACTCATGGACAGGTCCGTGGCCCAGATGAAGGGGCGGGGTCGCGGAACAGGGTGCGGACCTGGGTTGCGGTGTAGTCGGTAAACTGGGTGACCCGAAGCTGATGGCCTTCGCCGTCCAGGGCCTGTTGCAGGCCGATGCGGGGCGCGCAGGGCCCACCTGACAGTGTCCAAGCGAGGGGCCGGTGCGGGTGCGCCGCCGGAAAAATCCGGCAACGCTTTGTTATTATTATTTTTTCCAGATATGAATGGCGGAGAGGGTGGGATTCGAACCCACGGTACGCGCAAACGTACACCTGATTTCGAGTCAGGCCCGATCGGCCACTCCGGCACCTCTCCGGGCGCCCGACCTGGGATGGACGGGACAGGGGCGCGATTATAGAGGCTTCTGCTGATGCATGCACACCGGCGACAGGTCCGGCCAGCCCGGGCCTCAGCGTCGGGCGTCCAGGGCATAGGGCGCCGGCGGGACCACCGGCGGGCGGCCCAGCACCAGGTCGGCGGCCAGGCGGGCGGAGGCGGGGCCTGTTACCAGGCCGTTGCGGAAGTGCCCGGCGTTGAAGAAGAGCCCCTCGACACCCGGATAGGCGCCGATGTAGGGGATGCCGCTCGGCGAGCCGGGGCGCAGCCCGGCCCAGTGGTCCTCGATGGGGGTGCGCTTGAGCAGGGGGAAGAGCTCGATGGCGGCCCGGTAGAGCTGCTCCTTGACCTCGGCGCTGGTGGCCTTATCAAAACCGGCCGTCTCGACGGTGCTGCCGAACAGGACCCGTCCGTCGCGGCGCGGTATGACGTAGCGGTCGCGGTACAGGACGATGCGTTGGATCTGCCCCGGCTTGCCATAGAACAGGATCATCTGGCCGCGGATGGGCAGGATCTCGGGCTGGGGCCCGAGTTGTTCCAGGAGTCGGGCGGTCCAGGCCCCGGTGCAGACGATGACCTTGTCCGCGGCCAGGATGCCCTTGCGGGTGCGGGCCCCGGTGACCCGTCCGTCTTTGGTCAGGAGGTCGATGACTTCCTCCTGCTCCCGCAGCCGGGCGCGCTGCTCCAGGGAGCGCTTGAGGGCCTTGGTCAGGCGGGGGTTGCGTACTTGGCCCAGGTCCGGCAGCCAGATCGCCTGGTGTGGGTGCAGGCCCAACTCGGGCTCGATGGTGCGGATGGCCTCGGCGTCGGGCAGTTCCAGGTGCAGGCCCCGGGTGCCGGCCCAGGCCTGGGCCTGGTCGCGCTCCTCGGTGTCGAGGATGAGCATGCCGTTGCGGGTCAGTTCGGGGTCGATGCCGGTGGCGTCGTGCAGTTCCAGGCAGAGCCCGGGGTATTTCTGTTGGCTCCAGGCGGCCAGGGCGGTGACCGACTCCGCGTAGCGCCAGGGGTACAGGGGGGAGAGAATGCCACCGCCGGCCCAGGAGGCCTCGCGCCCGGTGTCGCCCATTTCGACCAGGGTGACCTCGGCCCCGGCCTGAACCAGTTCGCGGGCGGTGAGCAGGCCGATGATGCCGCCGCCGATGACCAGGATGTCGCTCATGTATCCTCCCGCCGCCAGGTGGTTCCGCGGCGTGCGCCCGCGGCCAATCGGCCCGGGGTTGGGCCCCGCCGGGCCGTAGCCACGCAGTCTAACACAAGGGCTTTTCGCGTCGCGGCCCGGGCGGCCCCGCCCTCAGCGGGGCGAGGCCGGGTCCGCAACGAGTTCTTTGGGCAGGGCGAAGACCACCTGTTCCCGCACCCCGTCCTGTTCCTCCACGGCCCCGGCCCCCCAGTCGCGCAGGCGGGCGACCACCTGCTCCACCAGGACCTCCGGGGCCGAGGCCCCCGCGGTGAGCCCGACCCGCGGGCCGTCGGCGAGCCACTCGGGGCGGATGTCCTCGGGGCCGTCGATGAGGTGGGCGCGACACCCCTGGCGCTCCGCCAGTTCGCGCAACCGGTTGGAGTTGGAGCTGTTGGCCGAGCCGACCACCAGTACCAGGTCGCAGCGCTCGGCCAGGGCCTTGACCGCGTCCTGGCGGTTCTGGGTGGCGTAGCAGATGTCGCTCTTCTTGGGCCCGCGGATGGTCGGGAAGCGCTCGCGCAGGGCGGCGACTATGGCCCGGGTGTCGTCCATGGAGAGCGTCGTCTGGGTGACATAGGCGAGGCAGTCGGGGTCGTCCACCTCCAGGGCGGCGACGTCCGCCAGGGTCTCGACCAGGCGCACCAGATCCCCGCCCCGACACTGACCCATGGTCCCTTCCACCTCGGGGTGGCCACGGTGGCCGATCAGGATCACCTCGTGCCCGTCCTTGCAGTGGCGGGCGACCTCCAGGTGGACCTTGGTCACCAATGGGCAAGTGGCATCAAAGACGCGCAGGTTGCGCCCGGCGGCCTCCTCGCGCACCGCCTGGGCGACGCCGTGGGCGCTGAAAATCACCGTGGCCCCGTCCGGGACCTGATCCAGTTCTTCCACGAAGACGGCCCCGCGCTGGCGCAGGTCCTCGACCACGAAGCGGTTGTGGACCACCTCGTGGCGGACAAAGATCGGGGCCCCGAACAGTTCGATGGCGCGCTCGACGATGTCGATGGCGCGGTCTACACCGGCGCAGAAGCCGCGGGGGTTGGCGATGAGGATATTCATGGTCGGCGAGGGTACCCCAGGGGCCGGGTCCAGGACCAGGGCGCGGATGTCCAGGGGACGGCCGGACAGGGGGTGGTTGAAGTCTACCTGGACCCGGTCGCCGTCCAGGGCCAGCACCAGCCCAGCGGTTTCGTGGCCGCCGGGGGTGGCGAAGGCGACCACCTGGCCGGGCTGGGTCTCTGCCTCGGCGGGAAATCCGGCCAGGGGCAGCCAGTGCACATTGGCCGGGTCCCGGGGGCCATAGAGGTCGTCGCCGCCAACCAGGAAGCGGGCCTCGACCCCAGGGGTCAGGCCGACCAGCAGGGCCTCCAGGCCCGGGGCCAGGGTGCCGTCGCCCAGGGTCAGGCGCAGGGGCTCCTCGTCGAAGGTGCACAGGGCCGCGGTGCCGTCGGGCAGGCGGATGTCCAGGTGCAGGACGACGGGGCTGCCGGGGCCTATGGGGGCGGCGGCTGGGCGGGTCTCGGGGTTGGGCACGGGCAAGGTCGGCACCGGCAGCAGGGCCGGGATCACAGCAGTTCTTGGGTGATGAACAGGTAGCCCATGGCTATAGCGACGACGGCGACGGCGATGTAGGGGACCAGGATGCAGATGCCGGGAAGGTCATTGCAGACCTTGCTGTACTTGCAGAGCTTGCAGTTCTTCACCGTCGGTACCTCTTGATAATGGTGAATCCGTGGGCCCCGGCGGGTACGTGCCCGCCGGGGGGCTTGTATGAGTATCCTACCGGATACCGAACTTCGAGCAAGGCCAATCTGACTGCCGGGCGAGGTAATTTCCACCTCGGCCGACCCCGGCCTGAACCCCTGCGGACCCTCGGGTTTGAGGCCCAGCCCCCTACCCGATACGATAGCCGGCCTGTCTGCCCCTTGCCGAGTGCCGTCCGGAAGTCTGCCCATGCCCGATGAAGCCTTTATCCGCGAAGGGACCGGCGAGAACTTCGCGGCCCTGGTGTTGGACAACTCCCGCAAGGGCCCGGTCCTGGTGGACTTCTGGGCCCCCTGGGCGGGCCCGTCCCTGCGCCAGGGCGAACTGCTGCGGCGCCTGGCGCGGGACTACGGGGGGCGCTTCCTGCTGGTCAGCCTGGACACGGACCGGGAGAAGGCGGTGGCGCAGCGCTACGGGGTCAAGGGCCTGCCCTCCTGCAAGCTGTTCCGCCAGGGCCGCGTTGCCGAGGAGGTCCACGGTATGCAGACCGAGGCGGACTATCGGGCCCTGATCGAGCGCCACCTGAGCCCCCTGGCCGACCGCGCCCAGGCGGCGGCCCTGGCGGCCTGGGAGGCGGGTGATCAGGACAAGGCCATCCAGGTCCTGGCCGAGGCGGCCATGGCCGAGCCGGACAACGCCGCCGTGCCGGTGCTACTGACCAAGCTCCTGATGCGCCAGGGCCGTCATGCGGACGCCCTGGCGGTACTGGCGGCCCTGCCCGCACCCCTGCGCTCGGGCGGGGAGGTCCGGCGGCTCCACACCCACCTGGAGGTCATAGCCGCCGCCGGAGGGGAGGGGACGGACGCTGACCTCGATGCGGCCCTGGCCCTGGACCCGGACGACCAGGCCGCCCGCTTCGCCCTGGCCGCCCGCCGGGTGGTGGCGGACGACTACGGCGCCGCCCTGGAACAGCTCGCCGAGCTGGAGCGCCGCGCCCCGGACTACCGCGAGGGTCTGGCCCGGGGGGCTCTGTTCCTGGTCCTGGACCTGCTGGGCCCGGACGACGAGCGGGTACGCCGCTACCGCCGCTCCCTGTTCGAGCACTAGCCCGTCGATTCACTTGCCCCGAGGAGCATGTCCGTGATCTCAACCAAGGGGGCCCCCAAGGTGGGCTTCGTCAGCCTGGGCTGTCCCAAGGCGACGGTGGACTCCGAGCGCATCCTCACCCAATTGCGGGCCGAGGGCTATGGCCTGGCCCCGGACTACCAGGGTGCCGACCTGGTGGTGATCAACACCTGCGGTTTCATCGACGCGGCGGTGGAGGAGTCCCTGGAGGCCATCGGCGAGGCCTTGGCGGAGAACGGCCGGGTGATAGTCACCGGCTGCCTGGGGGCCCGGGCCGAGCTGGTGCGCGAGGCCCACCCGGAGGTCCTGGCGGTGACCGGCCCCCACGCCTACCAGGCGGTCATGGACGCGGTCCACACCCACCTGCCGCCGCGCCAGGACCCCTTCACCAGCCTGTTGCCGCCCCAGGGGGTCAAGCTCACCCCCCACCACTATGCCTATGTGAAAATCTCCGAGGGGTGCAACCACCGATGCAGCTTCTGCATCATCCCCAGCCTGCGCGGGGACCTGGTCAGTCGGCCCATAGGCCAGGTATTGGAAGAGGCAGGGCGCCTGGTGGAGGCCGGGGTGCGGGAACTGCTCATCGTCTCCCAGGACACCAGCGCCTACGGCCTGGACCTGCGCTACCGCCCGGACTTCTGGCAGGGCCGCCCGCTCAAGACCGATCTGGAGCACCTGGCCCGGGCCCTGGGTGACCTGCCGGCCTGGGTGCGGCTGCACTATGTCTATCCCTACCCCAGCGTGGACGCCCTGATCCCCCTCATGGCCGAAGGGCTGATCCTGCCCTACTTGGACATGCCCCTACAACATGGCAGCCCCAAGGTGCTGGCCGCCATGCGCCGCCCGGCCGCCACCGAGCGGGTACTGGAGCGCCTGACCCGCTGGCGGGAGGTCTGCCCGGAGCTTACGGTGCGCAGCACCTTCATCGTCGGTTTCCCCGGGGAGACGGCGGCGGACTTTGAGCTGCTACTCGACTTCCTGCGCGCTGCCCGGCTCGACCGGGTCGGCTGTTTTGCCTATTCCCCAGTCCAGGGGGCCGCCGCCAATGCGTTGCCGGACCCGGTCCCGGAGGCGGTCAAGGAGGAGCGTCTGGCGCGCTTCATGGAGGTCCAGGCGCACATCAGCCGGGCCAAGCTCGCGCAGCGGGTAGGCCAGCGCCTGACCGTGCTGGTGGACGAGGTCGAAGAGGACCGGGTGCTGGCGCGCAGCTACGCGGATGCCCCGGACATCGACGGGAGCGTGATCATTGCAGGGGCCTGGGACCTGGACCCGGGGGACTTCATCGAGGTGACGGTGACCGGGGCCGAGGACCACGACCTGTGGGCGGAGCCGGTGGACGATTGACCCTGAGAAAAGCAGTTGAGCCGCAAATGAACGCAAATGGACGCAAATAAACAAGGGCTTCGTGTCGGTCTCCGGTTCACTCTGCGGGTGACCTGCGGACTTCGCCCAACCGACTGACCTAGTTACGTAAATTTGCGTAATTTGCGGCCGAACTGCTCTTTTTGGGTTGACCCACCCAGGGATGGCCACGCGGCCCGCAGGTCGGACTTCAGTCCGACCGGCCGGCGAGGCCGGGGGATCAGGGTCGGGCTGAAGCCCGACCTACATGAGGATGGGGTCGCCTAGAAGGCCGCGCCGGGTTGCTTGCCCATCTTCTTCAGGATGCTGGCCATGGGGCAGAAGCCGGTGAAGGCGGACTGGAGCAGGTTGGCGCCGACGAAGCCGGTGAACCAGAGCCAGTTGATGTTGACGTAGACCGCCAGGAGAATGGAGAGCAGGATGAAGGCGCCGGCGACGGCCAGCACGATGCGATCAATGGACATGGAAGGGTACCTCGGGCCTAGGGGGAGACAAGTGGTTTTGGATTGACCGACGATAATAGGGTTTGCGGGGCTGCCGCTTCAACCCTGTTCTCGTCAAAGTATTAATGTTCTCAATAGCCGGCGCAGGCAGGACGACGCAACTTGGTCTCCGACTACGCGCAGATCATCGCGGGGCTCTCGCTCCCGGCGGCCTATCCCCACGGGGCGGAGCGCTTCAGCCACATTGAGACCCACGCCTCCCACGTCTTCCTGGCGGGGGACCTGGCCTACAAGCTCAAGAAGCCCGTGGACCTGGGTTTCCTCGACTTCACCACCCTGGAGCGGCGGCGCTTCTTCTGCGAGGAGGAACTGCGGCTGAACCGCCGTCTGGCCCCGGACATCTACCTGGGCCTGGTCCCCATCACCGGCACCCCGGCGGCCCCGCACATGGGCGGGATCGGCGAGGCCCTGGAGTGGGCGGTGCAGATGCGCCGCTTTCCCCAGAAGGCCCTGCTCAACCGTCGCCGGGTCACCCCGGACCTGGTGGACCGCATCGCCGACCGCCTGGCCGCCTTCCACGAGTCGCTCCCGGTGGCCCCCCCGGAGAGCGGCTACGGTAGCCCCGCTGCGGTCCTGGCGCCCATGCTGGAGAACCTCAGCGTCCTCGGCCGGGGGGCCACCGGGGCCCTGGAGGGTCCTCGACTCGCGGCCCTGGAAGCCTGGACCCGCGGGCGCTTCCTGGTCCTGGCCGGTCTGATCGAGCAGCGGCGCCTGGGCGGGCGGGTGCGGGAGTGCCACGGTGACCTGCACCGGGGCAACATCGCCGAGGTGGACGGCGAACTGATCATCTTCGACGGCATCGAGTTCGACCCGGCCCTGCGCTGGATCGACACCATCAACGAGGTCGCCTTCCTGGCCATGGACCTGGCCGAGGGGGGGGCCGCGGAGCTGGCGCGGCGCTTCGTCAACCGCTACCTGGAGCGCAGCGGCGACTACGAGGGCGTCGAGGTGCTCGACCTCTACCGGGTCTACCGGGCCACGGTACGGGCCAAGGTCACCGCCATCCGCCTGAGCCAGCCTGGGCTGGAGGCCAACGAGGTCCTGCACCATCGCAGCGAACTGGCCCGCTACCTGGCCCTGGCCTCGGACTACACCCTTGAGCGGGTGCGGCGGCTGGTGCTGACCCACGGGCGCTCCGGCTCGGGCAAGACCCACCTCTCGGCCATACTGCGCGAGCGCCTGCCGCTCATCCACATCCGCTCCGACGTTGAGCGCAAGCGCCTGTTCGGGCTGCCCGTGGAGGCACGGGCCGCGGCCGCCGCCGCGGCCGGGATCTACACCCCGGAGGCCACCGAACGCACCTACGCCCGGCTGCTCGACCTGGCTCGATCCGTGCTCGGCGGGGGTTGCGGCGTCCTGGTGGATGCCACCTTCCTGCGTCACACCCAGCGGGCCCCCTTCCTGGACCTGGCCCGGGGGCTGGGGGTGCCTCTGACCCTGCTGTGCCTGGAGGCCCCGGAACCGGTCCTGCGCGCCCGGGTGGCCAAGCGGGCCGCCGAGGGGTGCGACGCCTCGGATGCGGACCTGACGCTCCTGGACGCCCAGATCGCCGCCCGTGAGCCCCTGACCGACGAAGAGGCGGCCTGCGCCGTGCCCGTGCATACGGACCCGGCCCCGGACCTGGACGACCTGCTGCGGCGGCTGGGGGAGCCGGACTGAGGTCAGAGGTAGTGGATTGTCCCCGGCCCTGACGAGTGCGTCCCTGGGGGTGGGTAGACGGTAGACGACCTGCTGCTCGCCGATTCCCGCCGGGACCTGCGCAATGCGCTCCAAGGCGAAGGGCGGGCGGGGCTATCGCCGGCCTACACCAGGCTGCCTTTCCACAGAAGCAAAGGACCCATGCCGCTGGTACCACCACGGCGACCGGTGCGAGCCGATCGACAGGTGAGCTCGCCCTCGGCTCGTAACCCAGGGCGCGTCAGCATGGGCGCAAGCCGCGTCAGGTTTCATGGCGTCGTCGCCCCGCCTTGGTGACCGTAGGGAGTTGGCCGGCACCGGTCGTTGCCGCTGGCGCTCCGCCCTGGGCCTGGGCGGCGACGGCGATCCCCTCGGCCCCTTCTGGCACTCCGGCCTCGGTGGGGGGGTTAGACCGACGTGGTGCCCTCGTCTTCTTGGCCGCGGGCGCGCGTGGCGACCCTGGCTCCGATCCGGTCGAAACGACACCGACCGCACGAGTGGCCTCGGGCTCCATCGCCAGTGACCCAGGGGGCCCTGCTGTCGCCGCGTCAGCCGCAGCGGCCGGGCCCCGGGGGTCGGCCGGGGTCGAGGCCGCGCGAACGCCGCCGCCGCTCCCCCCCGTACCGCCGAGCCCAAGGGGCAGATTCCCCTTGGATCCCCTGGGGGCTCGCCCGGGCCACAAGGACCCGAGGACCCCGCCGATGATCCGGACCAGGCCCCCGGCCAGGCCCGCCGCGCCGAGGATGGCCGACACCAGCCAGCCCCAAAGGCGCAGCGGGACCGACTTGCACCTGGTCGCGCTCGACGGGGTGGTCTGGGGAGCGACCACCGGCGCTTCATCCGGTGGCCGGGCAAGCCCCTGCAGAATCCGTAACCCGGCGTGGGGGTTCTCGGTCTCCAGCACGGCATAGCGCTCGGACAGGGCGATGTCGCCGTCCAGCGTCTCCACCATATAGAATTGCCGCTTGGCGCTGATGCAGCCCAAAGGGATGACGATCACCGCCATCAGGGTACCGACCACGGCCCCGAAGAAGATACTCACCGCCATGCCCTGGAAGATGGGGTCGTTGATCAGTGTCCAGGCCCCGCCGGCCGTGGTCAGCGACGTGATCAGGATGGGCCGCATGCGGATCTCGGCCCCCAGGACCGCGGATTCGGTGACGCTCTTGCCCTTGGCCGCCTCGATCTTGACGAACTCCACGATCAGGATCGACTGGCGCACGATGATCCCGCCCAGGGCGATGAGGCCGATCATGGAGGTCGCGGTGAACTCGGCCCCCATGATCAGGTGCCCCGGGATAATCCCGAGCAGGGTCAGCGGGATGGGCGACATGATCAGCCCCGCCAGGGCGAAGTTGCGGAACTCCCAGACGATGAGCCCATAGATCAGCAGCAGGGCCGCCATGAAGGCCAGGCCCATGTCGCGGAAGGTCTCGTAGGTCACGGTCCACTCACCGCTCCACTCGAAACCCGACTTGCCGGTATCCGCAGGCGGCCCGATCAGGCCCATGGGCATGCCGCTGATCTTGACCCCATCGGGCGTCGTATAGTCGGCGAGCCGGTCCTCGATGTTCAGCATGCCGTAGATGGGCGCACCCAGGCGCCCCTCCATCTCCCCGACCACGTACTCCATGGGGCGCAGGTCGATGTGGTAGAGAATGGGGTCCTCAGGGACCTTGACGAAGCGCCCCAGCTCGAAGAGCGGAACCGCCTCGCCGCTGGGCGACATCACCGGGAGGCTGCCGAGGGCATCGAGCTGGGCCCGATTGGCCAGGGGAACCTGAATGACGATCCAGGTGGGCTCCTGTACCGATCCGCGCTTGACGTCCCCCACCTTGAAGCCGCCCATGGCCATGGCCAGGTTCTGGTTGACGCTGTCCACCGATATGCCGCGGCGCACCGCCTTTTCCGTGTCCACCGCGAAGCGCCAGTAGTCGTAGGGGGCGGCCATGTAATTGTCCACGTCCACCACGCCCTCGGCCTGCTCGAAGATCCTGGTCATCTCGGTGGCCACCTGGCGGCGCACCTCCTCGGTCGGCCCATAGACCTCCGCCACCACGGTCTGCAGGACCGGCGGTCCAGGGGGCATCTCCACCACCGCGATCCTGGCCCCCAACTGGTCGGCGATGGGCCTGAGCAGGTGGCGGGCCTGCACCGCCAGGGCGTGACTGCCCAGCTCCCGTTCGCGCTTGTCCTTGAGCATGACCAGCAGGTCCCCCTCCCAGGGGCGGTTGCGCAGGTAGTAGTGGCGGACCATGCCGTTGAAGTTGAAGGGCTGCGCAGTCCCCGCATAGGTCTGGACCCCAGTGACCTCCGGCATCTCCTGGACCTTCTCGGCGAGCAGCCGCAGCGCGTTGGCCGTCTCCGGCAGGGCCGTGCCCTCCGGCATGTTCACCACCACGCTGAACTCGGGCTTGTTGTCGAAGGGCAGCATCTTGACCGCCACTGTCTGCGTGTAGAAGAGGACGCAGACCCCCGCGGTGGCGGCAATGGTGATCACCAGGAAGGCGATCCCCAGGGGCCTATGCTCGATCAGGGGCACGATCAGGGGCCGGTAGAACTTGCTCACCAGCAGGTGGGTCTTCTCCTCCCGGCGCTCCGCCCGGTGTAGGGCCGCCAGCCTGGGGCGCACCCTTAGGGCAAACCAGGGGGTGAAGACGAAGGCCGCCACCAGGGAGAAGAACATGGCCGAGGAGCCCAGCACCGGGATGGGCCGCATATAGGGCCCCATGAGCCCGCTGACCCAACCCATGGGGAGCAGGGCAGAGATGATGGTGAGGGTCGCCAGTATGGTCGGGTTGCCCACCTCGTCCACGGCCCGCACGGCGCTGTCCACGGAGGTCTCGCCCGCTTCCAGCCAGTGGCGGAAGATGTTCTCGACCACCACCGTGGCGTCGTCCACCAGGATGCCGATGGCGAAGATCAGCGCGAAGAGGCTCACCCGGTCGATGGTGTAGTCCACCACCCAGGCCCACCAGATGGTCACCAGGATGACCACCGGGATGACGGTGAGGACCACGAAGGCGGCCCGGGTACCGAGCCCGATCAGGCACAGGACGGACACGATCAGGGCCGCCTCGAACATGGCCTCGAGGAGCTCGTTGACCTTGTCGTTGGCCGTCTTGCCATAGTTGCGGGTGACCTCGACCTGGACATTGGCCGGGATCAGGGTCCCCTTGAGCTGGGCGACCCGCTCCAGGATGGCATTGGCCACGGTCACGCCGTTACTGCCCTTCTTCTTGGCGATGGCCAGGGTCACCGCCGGGGCCCCCTGGACCGGGCGGTCGCCGCGATACCCGGCCCCGGTGGAATGGGTGACCACCTGCTCGGCGTCCTGAGGGACCTGCTCGACCCGCGCCAAGTCACCGACATAGATGGGACGGCCACCCTCGGTGCCGACCACCAGGCGGGCAACGTCGTCGGCGTTGCGCAGGAAGGCACCCGAGTAGACGTTGTAGGCCGTACCCCCGGACTCGCTGGCCCCGGTTGCGAGCTCCGAGTTGGCCCCCTGGATGGTCGCGGCAATGCGGTCCAGGGTGATGTTGTGCCCCGCCAGTCGGTCCATCTGGACCTCGACGCGGATCTGCTCCGTCCGGCCCCCGACCACGAACCCCTTGCCCGTTCTCGGCAGGGCCCCCAGGTCCTGGAGGATGTCCAGCGCCAGGCTGCGCAGTTGGCTGTCCTCCACCTCCTCGGACCAAAGGGTCAGCGTCACCACGGGCACATCGTCCACGCTCATGGGCTTGACCAACGGCGGCTGCACGTTCGGTGGCATGCGGTCCAGATTCGACTGGAGCTTGTCGTGCACCTTGACGATGGAGGCCCCCATATCCTCCCCGACCTCGAAGCGCACCGTCACGATGGCGGCGCCACGCATGGTCGCGGAATAGACGTGCCGCACCCCGGGGATCTCGTTCATGATCCGTTCCAGGGGCTGGGTCGCCAGGGTCTCCACCTGCTTGGCCGAGGCCCCCGGGTACTGGAGGAAGATGTCGATCATCGGGACCGAGATCTGCGGGTCCTCCTGGCGCGGCGTGAAGAGGAGCCCTAGGAGCCCCACGCACAGGGCGCCAATCAACAGCATGGGCGTGACCGGGGTATTGATGAACATCCGGGCAATACGCCCGGAAAGGCCCAGGGCCGACTGGGCCCGGACGGGTAGGAGGGGGCCGATGTCGCCATCCTGCTCTGATCGCTCGATGTCGTTGGCCATGGGTGTCACTCCTCGCGGACCGCGCGCCGTGCGGGCCCTGTGGTACCGAGCATTGGCCGATGGGAGGGCAAAGGGCCGCTCACGCCTGGGCCGCAGGCTACCGCGGGGCCCCGATACGGCCCCCCGGTCGGCACCCAAACACCCCCATCCGGCCTCTCGGCTTTATCGTTCTCGCCGTTCGCCCAAGGCTAGACCAAAATCACAATTGTCTCAGCGTAAAGAGACAGGCTCGCGGGGGCGCAACGGCCAAGGGCTCGCCGATCCCAATGCCCAGGGTCTGGATCAGACGCGAAAGAGGGCGGAGAAGT
>DYRB01000039.1 GCA_020718945.1 Lamprocystis purpurea
GCTTCGTGCGCGATCAGGGGCTGACGGACAAGGACGAGATCTCCGTGGGGACGGCCGGCGGACCCATCCGGCTCTACTGCGAGCCCGACGGCCAGATGCGGGTCAACATGGGGGCCCCGGTCCTGGAGCCCGCCCGCATCCCGCTGCTGGTCCAGGCCCAGGCCCTGGAGTACCAGATCCAGGTGGGCAGCGAGACCCTGACCCTGGGCGCGGTGTCCATGGGTAACCCCCACGCGGTGCTGCTGGTGCCGGACCTGGAGTCCGCCCCGGTGGCCCTGCTCGGGCCCCAGATCGAGCACCACCCGCGCTTCCCGGCGCGGGTCAATGTGGGCTTCATGCAGGTCCTGGACCCGGGGCACATCCGGCTGCGGGTCTACGAGCGCGGGGCCGGCGAGACCCTGGCCTGCGGCACCGGGGCCTGCGCGGCGGTGGTGGTGGGGTCTCTGTGGGGCCTGCTCGGCGAGCGGGTACGGGTCTCCCTGCCGGGCGGGGATCTTGTGATACAGTGGCTTGGCGGGTCCAAGCCGGTGTGGATGACGGGCCCGGCCACTAGCGTTTTCCAGGGGGAATTAGAACGATGAAAAAGAAGTCCCCGGGCCGGGGCAAGAACCCCGAGGCCCTCGCCGTACCGCCGGACTTGGCGGTGCCCTTCGCCCCAACCGCCGTCGTGGAGTCCCAGCCGGCGCCGCCGCGCAAGACCCAGGCCCGGCGGCCGAAACAGCCCCCGACCCCGCCGCCAAGTTCGCCCCCAGGTTCCCTCCAGGCGGAGCCGGCGGACCCGGACGCCGCCGTCGTCGCCTTCCTGGCCGCCGATCCGGGTTTCTTCGTCCGCCACCCGGACCTGGTCGCCTCGCTGAACATCCCCCACCCCAGCGGACCGGCCATATCCCTGGTCGAGCACCAGGTCGGCATACTGCGCGGCCAGCTCGAGGAGGAGCGTCGTCGGTTGGCCCACATCATCGCCCGGGCGCGGGAGTACGAGGGCCTGTCCAGTCGATTGCACGGCCTGACCCTGGCCCTGATCGCGGCCCCGGACCGGGCGCGGGTGGAAGAGATACTGCACGAGGCCATGTGCCGCGAGCTCAATGCCCAGTGCGTCACCCTCAAGCTGTTCGCCCTGCCGGCGGACGCGGCCGGGACCGACCCCCTGGCGGCCGACTTCCACGACTTCCTGGACCGCCGACACTGCCTGTGCGGGCCCCTGGACCCGGAGCGGAGCCAACTGCTCTTCGGCGACTTCGGGGCGCAGGTGCGCTCCGCGGCCCTCATCCCCATCCACGCCGGGGGGCGCTCCGGGGTGCTCGCCATCGGCAGCGGCGACCCCGCGCGCTTCCGCCCGGACATGGCCACCGACATCCTCGACCGCATGGGCGAGGTGGTCGGCCACCGGCTCCAGACCCTCGACCACGGGCATGACCACTGAGGCCAGGGGCGCCGACCTGGAGGCCTACCTCCACCACCTGGCCCATGAGCGGCGCCTCTCGCCCCTGACCCTGACCAACTACCGCCGCGACCTGACGGGCATAGACGCCTGGCTGGAGGCGGCCGGCCTGGGCCCCTGGACCGAGCTGGACGCCCAGGCGGTGCGCCGCTACGCCGCCGCCCGCCATCGCGGTGGGGCCTCCGGGCGGACGGTCCAGCGCGAGTTGTCGGCCCTGCGCGGGCTCTATCGCTATCTGCTGCGCGAGGGGCGCATCGGCCACAATCCGGCCCTGGGGGTGCGCGCCCCCAAGGTCAAGCGCAAGCTCCCCGCCACCCTGGGGGCCGACCAGCTCTGCTCCCTGCTCGACCACACCCCAACCGCCGCGGACGGGGCCGAACCCCTGCTGCTGCGCGACACGGCCATGATCGAGCTGTTCTACTCGTCCGGGCTGCGCCTGGCGGAACTGATTTCGGTGAACCTGGGGGACATAGACCCGGCCGAGGCCATCCTCACCGTGCTCGGCAAGGGGGCCAAGACCCGCCGGGTCCCGGTGGGGAGCAAGGCCCTGGCGGCCATCCGCGCCTGGCTCCAGGTGCGCGGCCTGCTCGCCAACCCAGGCGAGCCGGCCCTGTTCGTCAGTAGCCGGGGGACGCGCATCCACCCGCGCACCGTGGAGCGGCGCGTCCAGGCCTGGGCCCAGGAGCAGGGGGCCCAGCGGGGCATACACCCACACCTGTTGCGTCACTCCTTCGCCACCCACTTGCTGGAGTCGTCCGGGGACCTGCGCGCGGTACAGGAACTGCTCGGCCACGCGGACATCGCCACCACCCAGATCTACACCCACCTGGACTTCCAGCACCTGGCGGAGGTCTACGACAAGGCCCACCCGCGGGCTAAGCGCAAGAAAGAAGAGGGTCCGCAAATGAACGCAAATGAACGCAAATAAGAACAGTCGGTCGATCTGTGAGCCTCAGATGGGAACCCTGGGACCGCCCGGAGTTGTGCTGGCCTTCGGCGTTTCCCCTTCCCCCATTTGCGTTCATTTGCGTTCATTTGCGGACAGTGATTCTTCCTGGCGGATGCCGCGGGCACTTCGGGCAGGCCAATGCGCGTCCTAGGCATCGAGACCTCCTGCGACGAGACCGGCGTGGCCATCTACGGCGACGGCGAGGGGCTGCTGGCCCACGCGGTCTACAGCCAGATCGAGATCCACGCCCGCTACGGCGGCGTGGTCCCGGAACTGGCCTCCCGCGACCATGTGCGCAAGGCCCTGCCCATGATCCGCCAGGTCATGGAGGAGGCCGGACTCGCCGCCGGGGACATCCATGGGGTCGCCTATACCGCCGGGCCCGGGCTGATCGGGGCCCTGCTGGTGGGCTCCGCCCTGGGCCGCAGCCTGGCCTGGGCCTGGGGGGTGCCGGCCATCGGGGTCCACCACATGGAGGGGCACCTGCTCGCGCCCCTGTTGGAGGAACCGGCCCCGGAGTTCCCCTTCGTCGCCCTGCTGGTCTCCGGCGGTCACACCCAACTCATCGACGTGGCCGGCATAGGCCGCTACCGGCTGCTGGCCGAGTCCCTGGACGACGCCGCCGGGGAGGCCTTCGACAAGACCGCCAAGATCCTCGGCCTGCCCTACCCGGGTGGGCCCGAGCTGGCGAAGCTCGCCGAGCAGGGCGACCCGGGGCGCTTCCGCTTCCCGCGGCCCATGACCGACCGCCCCGGGCTCGACTTCAGCTTCAGCGGGCTCAAGACCTTCACCCTCAACACCCTGCGTGCCGAGCTGGCCGGGGACGGAGATCCCCAGCAGACCCGGGCCGACGTGGCCCGGGCCTTCGAGGAGGCGGTGGTGGACACCCTGGCCATCAAGTGTCGGCGGGCGGTGCGCGAGACCGGGCACCCGCGCCTGGTGCTGGCCGGCGGGGTCAGCGCCAATCGGCGCCTGCGTGCCCGTATGGACGAGGTGATGGCCGCCGAGGGCGGGCGGACCTACTACCCGCGCCCGGCCCTGTGCACGGACAACGGGGCCATGATCGCCTTCGCCGGCTGGCAGCGGCTCAAGGCCGGTCAGGCCGAGCCCCTGGGCTTCCACCCCAGGGCCCGCTGGCCTATGGAGACCTTGCCGCCGATCTGACCATTGCGGATCGGGGTAAAGGGCTGCGCCGGGTGGACCCCCTGGTGCGGCGGGACTGAGACCCCCGGGTCCTTGCCGGCGGATGGGCCTTTGGTCCGCACAGCGGACCCTACGGTAGGGTCCGCTGTGCGGACCGAGCGCGGTCAGGGTCCCGGCATTTCCGCTCGTTGGGACTGGCCCCGCAGGGGGTCTGGGCTGAACTGGTCTTCTGAGGGTCAGTCGTCGTCCGGCGGGACCAGGCGCGACTCCTCGCCGGACATCAGCTTGGCGATATTGCTGCGGTGGCGCCAGAACAGCAGAACGCTGATCAAGATCTGAGCGCCGACCAGGACAGGCTCGGGCCAGAAGGACCAGACGATGAGCGGGGCTAGGGCCATGCAAATCAGGGCGGATAGGGACGAGATCTTGAGCACCTTGGCGACGAACAGCCAGATGGCCGCCACCGTGAGCCCGATGGGCCACCAGAGCCCAAACTGGACCCCCAGGGCCGTGGCCACCCCCTTGCCGCCGCGGAAGCCGAAGAACACCGGGTAGAGGTGGCCGAGGAAGGCGGCCAGACCAATGGCCGCCAGCAGGCTGGGGCCGGCACCGAACAGGTGCCCGGCGAGCATGGGAATCAGGCCCTTGAGGCTGTCCCCCAGCAGGGTGATGGCCGCCGCCTTCTTGCCGCCGATGCGCAGCACATTGGTCGCCCCCGGGTTGTTGGACCCTTGGGTGCGCGGGTCCGGCAGCCCCAGCAGGCGGCAGACCACCACGGCGCTGGAGATGGACCCGAGCAGATAGGCGAGGACGACGAGGGCGACAGGCAGCATCATGGCGCGGCATTGGAATCGGAATCGCCGGTCCGGTCAACCTTGGGCTTGCAATGGGGCCTGGGCGCCTTGACCTTCAGAGCCGGACGGGGCATTCGCCCCGTCCTGGACGTTTGGCTGCCAGGTCGGGCCAGCGCGAAGCCGCAGGCTTAGATGTTGGCTATGTCTGCATGAGGTGTTGGTTCGACCGGGAGGCCGACCGTGGGAGCGCCGCCTCGGCGCGACCGGGCGAAGCGCAGCGAGCCCGGCGGTTGATCCGCCACCCCGTCGCGGCGAGGCGCCGCTCCCACGGTAATACCTGCCACTTCAATGACTTGGCCATCCCCAACAGCTAATGCAGACAGAGCCCAAGTGTTCGGGACTGGGTTGCAAACCCCGTCCCGCGCGTGGCTCCTACCAACCCCGCAACTTACCCCCGAGGACCTACCTTGGACATCGTCTTCATCCGCGCCCTGCGCATCGAGACCACCATCGGCATCTACGACTGGGAGAAGGCCATCCGCCAGCCCGTGGTCCTGGACCTGGAGATGGCCAGCGACGTGGCCCGGGGGGCGGCGACCGACCGCATCGAGGACGCCCTGAACTACAAGGCCGTTTCCAAACGCCTCAAGGAGTTTGTCTCCGAGTCCCGCTTCGAGCTGGTGGAGACCCTGGCCGAGCGCTGCGCCGCCCTCATCCGCGAGGAGTTCGGTGTCCCCTGGCTACGCCTGACCCTGAACAAGGTCGGGGCCGTGACCGACTCCGCCGGGGTCGGGGTCATCATAGAGCGCGGCACCAGGCCCGCCACAACGCCCGACACGACCTCGGCATAACCCCGCCATGCCCCGCTGTTGGCTCAGCATAGGCAGCAACCAGGACCGGGAGGCGTCCATCCGCGGCGCCGTGGCGGACCTGCGTTCGGCCTTCGGCGACCTGGTCTTGTCCCAGGTCTACGAGACCCCAGCGGTGGGCTTCACCGGCACCCCTTTCCTCAACCTGGTGGTGGGGATCGAGACGCCCCTGTCCGTCGCCCGGATCGACGCCATGCTGCGCGCCATCGAGGACGCCCTCGGCCGGGTACGCGGCCCGGACCGATTCGCCCCGCGTACCCTGGACATCGACCTGCTGACCTACGGGGACGCGGTCGGGACCTGCGACGGGCGAACCTTTCCGCGCGACGAGATCCACCGCTACGCCTTCGTCCTGGGCCCCCTGGCCGAGGTGGCCCCCCAGGAGGTCTGCCCCGGGGGTCTGGCCACCTTCGCCGAGCTGTGGGCGGTCCTGAGCCGTGGCGCCCCGCCCCTGGTGCCGTTCCCGCTGGACCTGTCGGGCCAGTCCGTGGCTTGACAGGGGCGCTACAAGGTAACAACCTTCCCGCCCCAGTCCCCGAAGGTCGAGTCGCCGTGAAACCCCTGTCCCCCCTGTCCCCCCTGGTCCGCCTCGCCTGGCTGCTGCTGGTCCCCTGGCTCTGTGGTCCGGCCTTGGCGGCCAAGCCGGTCATTGAGCCCATGGCCGTCTCGGTCAGTCTCCCGCCCCTGCACACCCTGGTCAGCCGGGTCGGCGGCCCCTATGTCCGAGTCCAGTCCCTGCTGACCAAGGGCGCCGACCCGCAGACCTATATCCCCTCAGCGGAGCAGATCGCAGAACTGGCCGCGGCCAAGCTCTATGTGGGGACCAATGCCGCCTTTGAGGCCGCCTGGACACCATTGTTGCTCGAGGCCAACCCGCGCCTTTCCCTGGTCAATGCGGAGGCCGGCTTGGCCTCGGACGGGGAGGCCGCGGACCCCGCTGCCACCTGTCTCTGGATGAGCCCAAGGTTGGCCAAGCAGATGGTCGGGCGTATCCGCGACGCCCTGAGCAAGCTGGATCCACCCCGCACCCCCGTCTATCACAAGCGTGCCGCGACCCTGGCGGCGGATCTCGACGCCCTGGACCGGGAACTGCGCGACCGCCTGGCCCCGGTCACCCACCGACATTTCCTGGCCACCCCAACCCTGTGGGATGCCTTCGCCGCCGCCTTCGGGCTGGTGCAGGTGCCGGTCGATGGCGAAGGATTGGGCTCCGGTGAGGACGCACTGGAGGTCCTCATCGGCCAGATCGAGCGCGAGGGGGCACGGGTGATCCTGATGGCCGAACCCCCGGCCGGGGTGGCGGACCGATTGGCGCGGCGTACCCAGGCCCGGGTCTTCGCCCTCGACCCCCTGGCGTCGGACCCCTTCGAGGTCATGCGCCGCCTGGCCGGCCTGATTGCCGACGGCGAGGCCCGTTGAGCGCCCCCGACGCCGCAGTGACCCTGGCCGGGGTGAGCTTCTCCTACGGCGATGCCCCGGTCCTGGAGGGGGTGGACCTGGAGGTGGCCCAGGGCGAGTTCCTCGGCCTGGTGGGCCCAAACGCCGGGGGCAAGAGCACCTTGCTCAAGCTCATCCTGGGGCTGCTGGAGCCCCAGGCCGGCCAGGTCTTGGTGCTCGGGCGTCCGCCCAGCGAGGCCCGCCGCCTGCTGGGCTATGTACCCCAGTACCCAGGCTTTCCGCGGGACTTCCCCATCACCGTGGAACAGGTGGTGCTGATGGGTCGCCTCGGTCTGGGGACGGGCTGGCGGCGCTGGGTCGGCGGCTGGTCGGCGGCGGACCGCACCGCGGCCCGTGCGGCCCTGGTGGAGGTGCAGGCGGCGGACCTGGCCCAGCGGCAGATCGGCACCCTGTCCGGGGGCCAGCTCCAGCGCGTCCTGGTGGCCCGCGCCCTGGTGGGGGAGCCACGCCTGCTCATCCTCGACGAGCCCACCGCCAACATAGACCAGCGCATGGAGGGAGAGATCTTCGACCTGCTGCGGGTACTCAACGCCCGCCTCACCATCCTGGTGGTGTCCCACGACGTGGGCTTCATCTCCGCCTATGTGGGCCGGGTCGCCTGCCTCAATCGGACCCTGGTCTGCCACACCACCGAGGCCATCGACGGCCAGGTGATCCATGACCTTTATCGTGAGGACGTGCGCCGGGTGGCGCATCGGCACACCCATTGAACGAATTCATCACCGCCCTGGGTCACCATGCCTTCCTCCAGACCGCCCTGGCCGCCGGCTTGCTGGCGGCGCTCGGCTGCGGGGTCATCGGCACCTTCGTGGTGGTCAAGCGCATCACCTTCCTGGCCGGGGGCATAGCCCATTCGGTCTTGGGGGGCATGGGGGCCGCCCTGTATTTCGGCCTCGACCCGCTGGGTGGGGCCCTGGGCGCGGCCCTGGTCTCGGCGCTCCTCATCGGCTGGGTGCGGCTGCGCTGGAGCGCCCAGGAGGACACCCTGATCGGGGCCCTGTGGGCCATCGGCATGGCGGTGGGGATACTCTTCATCGCCAAGACCCCGGGCTACACGGGGGACCTGATGAGCTACCTGTTCGGCAACATACTGCTGGTCCCGGCCCAGGACCTCTGGGTCATGGCCGCCCTGGATGCCCTGCTGCTGGCGGTAGTCTGGGCCTGCTACCGGCAATTCCTGGCGGTGAGCTTCGACGAGGAACTGGCCGCGCTGCGCGGGGTGCCGGTGACCTTCTTCTACCTGCTGCTGCTATGCCTGGTGGCGGTGACCGTAGTGCTGCTGATCCAGGTGGTGGGGCTGATCCTGGTCATAGCATTGCTGACCCTGCCGGCGGCCATCGCCGGGCACTGGGTGCACACCTTGGGGCGCATCATGCTCCTGGCCACGCTGCTGGGCGCGGTCTTCACCAGTGCCGGCCTGGCCCTGGCCTATGCCCCGGACCTGCCCGCCGGGCCGACCATGATCCTGCTGGCCGGCGGGGCCTATGTCGCCTCTGCCCTGGCCATGGGCCTGGTGCAGCGCCGCCGGGCGCGGCGGCGGGCGGTTGGGGACTGAGTTTCGCAAGGGCATCCAGTGAACCTCGAAACTGCAATTCGGCCGCAAATGAACGCAAGAAACGCAAATGGTTCAGCCGCTTAGCTCCTGCCTACTGGTCACCCGCAGGATGCGCAGGACGCTACGCCCAGATCGTTGTTCATTTGCGTCCATTTGCGTTCATTTGCGGCTCAACTGCTCTTCTTCGGGATGAACGGCCCCAGGGCTGGACAATCCACACCGCTCTGCCGCGGCCCCACAGGCCCGCTGGAGGAACTCGGCCTTGCCTGGCTGGTCCTGACCCGCTGCCTGAGCCACTATCTGCGCGTCCTCGTCGGGCGCGAGGGCCTGGACCTGCCGGCCTTCGCCGCGGCCCTGCGCCAGATCGGCCTGACGGTGCTGCCGGCCATCAGCCTGGTGGCCCTGGCCCTGGGGCTGATCCTGGCGAGCCAGGCGGAGCGGGTCTTCATCGACCTGGACCTACCGCGGCTGCCGATCCTGTCCCTGGGGGTGGCCCTGGTCCTGGAACTGGTGCCCATCCTAGTGGGCATCCTGGTGGCGGGGCGGGCCGGGGTGGCCCTGGCGGCGCGTCAGGCCGGGCTCATTGTCAGTGGGGAGATGGACGGTCTGACCGTCAGCGGCCTGGACCCCATCCCCTTCACCCTGGCCCCGGTGCTGTTGGCCATGCTGCTCATGTCCTTCGCCCTGACGGTGTGGGTGGGCCTGCTGACCTGCCTGGCCCTGGTCGCCTGGCTCTGGGGTCGGGCCGGGGTCCCGCCGGCCCTGTTCGTGGATGCCCTGCGCCAGACGGTGCAGCCCGGGGACCTCGCCGAGGCCCTGGCCAAGCCCTTGATCTTTGCGGTGGTGATCGCTCTAATTGCGAGCGTCTGCGGCCTCTCTGCGGGTCGCGACCCGGACGGCCCGGGGCGTGCCGCGACCCGCACCATGATCGGGGCCGTGACCGCCATCCTGCTGACCGACCTGGTCTTCGTCCTGCTGCGTTGAGGAGGTCTCCGTGGACGCGGCGGTGGAGGTCGAAGGGGTCTTTCAGCATGTGGCCGGCCGCTGCGCCCTGGAGGGGGTCAGCCTGACCCTGGACCCCGGGGAGTGGCTGCTCCTGGTGGGGCCCAACGGGGCGGGCAAGACCCTGCTGACCCGGTTGATCCTGGGCCTCGACAGCCCCTCGGCCGGGACCGTTCGGGTCCTGGGCCGGGACCTGGGCCGACTGGGGGCGGCGGCCATGCGCAGTTGGCGCGGCGAGGTCGGGGCCGTGCTCCAGGGCGGGTCCCTGCTGGAGGGGCAGAGCGTCCTCGAAAACCTGCTGCTGCCCCTGCGCGCCACCGGCGCCACCCGCGCCGAGATGGCCAGGGCGGCGCGGCTGGCGGTCACCCAGTTGCAGCTCGACGGCCTGGAGGGGGAACTGCCCCGCAGCCTGTCCCTGGGCCTGCGCCGCCGGGTCGAACTGGCCCGGGCCCTGATCCACAGGCCCAGGCTGCTGGTCTGGGATGGCCTCACCGAGGGGCTCGACCCCGCCGGGGTGCGCGACACCCTGGACCTGCTCCGCCAACAACACGCCAACCGGGGACTGACCCTGATCGCCACCGATAACAGACCCGCGGAACTGCTGGCCAGCGGGGCCCGGGTCGCGGTCCTGGACCGCGGCTGCCTGCTCTTCGACGGCCCGGCGGGGGCCCTGGAGGCCGCCGCCGCGGAGCGCCTGGACCTGCGCCACGTCCTGGCGGGGCGCCCATGAGCCGACTGGAGCGCCTCTATGCCCCACCGGAGATCGGCGCCCCGGGCCGGCGGGCCGCCGTCGGGGTGCGCCGCGACCTGATCCTGGCCGGGCTCTTCGTCCTGACCATGGCCGCCGTAGTGGTCGGGGCCCTGGCCCTGATCCTGCCCGGGGTCTTCGGCGGCAACATCCGCCTCCACGCCTACTTCCCCGATGCCGACGGGCTCGACGCCGGCATCCACGTCAGCCAGGCCGGCTATGTCATCGGCGTGGTGGAGACCGTGGAGCCGGTGTTCCCCGCGGGTCCCGGGTCCGAGCCCTGTCCGCCGCCTGATCCAGCCGCTCCGACCACCCAGGCCCAGGCCGGGGGCCCCTGTTTCCGCGCCCTGCTCCGGGTCCACGCCGGCTGGCCCATACCCAGGGACAGCATCGCCCAGATCGCCAGCGCCGGGCTGCTCCAGGGCGACACCCTGCGCATCCTGCCCGGGCGGGACCGGGCCCACCCCCTCGCCGACGGCGATGCCATCAAGGTGGGGCAGCGCCAGGCCGACCTGGTGACCCAGCTCGGCCGGCTCACCGACTCCCTCCAGGGGCTGGTGGAGGACACCATAGCCCCGGCCCTGAAGGGCATTGCCCAGCAGATCGAGGCCATCAAGGGCCTGCTCGGGACCGGCGAGGCGGGGGGGAATCAGGAGCGCCTGGCCGGGGTCTTCGACAACCTCAAGCGCCTGAGCGCCGATCTGGATGCGGCCCTCGACCCCGGACAGCTCACCCGCATCCTGGGCTCGGTGGAGGCCGTCTCCAAGAATCTGGCCGGGGCCACCGAGACCCTGGGCGACCGCAGCCAGGACATCCACCAGGCGGTCCAACGCTACGGCGACCTGGCCGCGGACCTGCGCGCCCTGGTCAAGCGCAACCGCCCGGCGGTGGACCGCTCCATTACCGACGCCCAATTCCTGCTCCAGGAGCTGTCCGCCTCCCTGGCCCCCATCCTGGAGCATGTGGAGACGGCCACCCGCAACCTGGCCGAGCTGTCCCGGGACCTGCGCTCCAACCCGGCGGTGATCATTCGGGGCCGCGAGGTGCAGGACAACGCCCGGAGGCAGAAGTGATGTCCCATCGGTGCCCGGCCTGGCTGGCCCTGGTGTCGGTCCTGGTGTCGGTCCTGCTCCTGGCGGGCTGTGCCAGTAGCGGCCCGGCCACCCAGGACCATTTCTACCCCCTGGCCCCGACCATCCCCGTGACCCCGGGGACCGGGGCCCCGGTGGCCGCAACCCTGCTGGTCACCCAGCCCCTGTCCCAGCGCATGACCTTCGGGCGGGAGCTGCTGTTCGAGCGCGACGACCGACCCGGGGAGGTCCAGCGCTACACCTTCCACCTCTGGGCCGAGCCGCCGGCCATCGCCATAGCCGCGGCCCTGCGCGGGGCGCTGCGCGAGGCGCGCCTGTTCGCCTTCGTCACCGCCCCCGGCGAGCGGGTCTGGGCGGACTATCTGCTCACCGGCGAGCTGCGGCGCCTGGAGCACCTGCCCAGCGCCAGCCCCCCGGCGGTGGTCGCGGAGCTCCACCTGATGCTGGTGGACGCGGATGACCGTCGCCCCCTGGCCGCCCGGCTCTACCAGGGGACCGAGCCCACCGGGACCCCGGACGACCCCGCCGCCGCTGCCGCCGCCTTCAACCGGCTCCTGGGCCGGCTGCTGGGGGAGGCGGTGCGGGACCTCCGGGCCCTGCGCCCGCGGCTGCACCCAGGCCGTCGCGAGCCCTGAGGGTGGGAGCGGCGTCAGCCGCGACGGGGCAGCCGTCCTGGTGGGAGCGGCTTTAGCCGCGACAGCCCACCACAGCGTGGGGCCTAAGAAAAGCAGTTGAGCCGCAAATGAACGCAAATGGACGCAAATAAGCAGAGACTTGGTGTCGCGCTCCGGTTCACCCTGCGGGTGACCAGCGGACTCTGCCTAACTGACTGACCCATTTGCGTATATTTGCGAAATTTGCGGCCGAATAGCTCTTTCCAGGTGGAGGGATCTGTGTCCCGCGACAAGCTGCACCGACCGGGGTTTGTTGCTCGCACAGCGAGGTCCCCGCATCGCGGCTAAAGCCGCTCCCACCAAACAGAAGCGCCCCCGGGTGGGGGCGCCAAGTTGCTGTGCGGGCTTGTCCCATGCCCGCCGCTTGGGCGGATCTAGCCCTACTTCTCCGACGATGTGGCCGGGGCCTTGGTGGTCGGCGCCGCGGGCGCGGTCAGGACCGGATAGGTGGGCCATGCCCAGGGGGCATAGCCCCAGTTATTCCGGCCACCCCAATAGCCCGGATAGCCCCAGCGCCGGTACCAGGGCCGGTGCCAACCCCAGCCGTAGGGGCGATACCCATAGCCGTGGCCCCACCAGCCGGGTCCGCCCCAGCCGTTCCAACCGCCCCAACCGCCGAAACCCCCACCGAAGCCGAAGCTGAAGAAGAAGGCCTGGCTCTGGATGGGGATGGCCATGAGCAGGGTCGCAAGCAAGGCAGCCACAAAGACCGAATGCCGTTTCATGAGACACCTCCAACAGACCGTTGCGATGCCCGTCCCTGGGGGGATAAACGTCCGAACTGTCAGGCTAATATTAGCTGGCCCTCACGGACAGGACCCGACCAGGGACTTGGCCGAAAACCTCGGGAGTTGTGGCAACCTGTTGATTTAGAATGGCATCCTCCGGGTGGATGGCATCTGACCCCAGGCTTGCAAGCCAGTTAGTTGATTAGCGTCAACTGATATACCCATCCGCGGGCCGATAATCCTCGACCAGGTCTCCTGCCCCTTGCAGTCGGGCCAAGCAGCCCCGGGGACCCGAGCCACATGAGCGCCTCCATCGACAACGCCCACTTCCTCCTGCGACGGCTGCACTCCCTGGTCGGCCTGCTGCCGGTCGGGGCCTTCCTGATCTTCCATCTGTGGGAAAACTCCCAGTCCCGCTTCGGGGCCGAGCACTACAACGGGGTAGTGGTCGCTGGACTCCAGCAGATGAACTACCTGCCCTTGCTGGAGCTGTTCGTCATTGCCCTGCCCCTGCTCTTCCACGCCGGCTACGGCCTGGTCATTGCCGCCGGGGCCCAGCAGGAGCTGCGTCGTTACCCCTATGCCCGCAACTGGTTCTATTGGCTGCAACGGGTCTCCGGGGTTGGCATCCTGCTCTTCCTGCTGGCCCATGTGGGGACCACCCGGGTCTGGGGACTGGTGGAGCCGGCGGTCCATACCGACCTCTACGGCCACCTCCAGGGGCTGCTGTCCCTGCCCTGGGTCTTCGCCGCCTATGTGCTGGGGCTCCTGCTCGCCGTCTTCCACCTGGCCAACGGGCTCTGGGCCATGGGCATCGTCTGGGGCCTGACCACCTCGGCCCAGGCCCAGCAGCGCCTGGCCTATGCCTGCGCCGGTCTGGGGCTGTTGCTCATGGCCCTGGGGCTGCACGGCCTCATCGGATTCCTGCCATGACCGCTTCCAAACCCAGGGTGATCGTCATCGGCGGGGGCCTGGGCGGGCTCTGGGCGACCCTGCGCATCGCCGAGGCCGGCTTCCCGGTGGACCTGTTCTCGCTGTTTGAGGTCAAGCGCTCCCACTCGGTCTGCGCCCAGGGCGGCATCAACGCCTGCCTGG
>DYRB01000040.1 GCA_020718945.1 Lamprocystis purpurea
CCGCCACTTCAATGACTTGGCCATCCCCAACAGCTAATGCAGACAGAGCCCTTCGCTAACCCCCGCCGGCCCCGAACTCCCGACGATACAGCTCCAGGCTGGCCTCGGTCCCGCAGACGAACACAGCGTCCCCCGGTTCGACGCGGAACCCGTCCTCGAACTCCAACAGGGTCCGGCCGTCGCGCTCGCAGGCCACCACAGCCGCGCCGGTACGCTCCCGCACCTCCGCCTGCCAGGGGTGGCGCCCGACCAGGCCCCCGGCGGCCATGCGCATGCAGCGCAGGCCCTGCTCGGCCATCACGGCGCTGTCCCCCAGCAGGTGGCGGGCCAGCAGGTGCCCGGCGACCTGGCCCACGGACAGGGCGAAGTCCGCCCCGGCCTGGTACAGACGCGGGACATTGGAGGCGCGGTTGACCCGGGCGATCAGGCGCACCTTGGGGGCGAAGTCGCGCACCACGGCGGTGGCGAAGATGCCGGCGCTGTCGCTGGAGAGCGCCAGGACCAGGGTACCGGCCTCGCGCACCCCGGCCCGCTCCAGGGTCCGCTGCTCCAGCACATTGCCCACCACATCCACCCCCTCCTGGGCCTGGTCGGCGATGACCAGGGTGCGCTCTCCGGCGTCGTGGAGCATTTCCACCACTTTGGACCCGACGGTGCCAAAGCCCGCCACGACGATGGCCCCGGAGCGCGGGATGGGGGCGGCCAGGGCCTCCACCTTGGCCAGGTTGTCGTCCTCGCCTATGACCACCAGGATGGCGCCCGGGATGATGCGGGTATCAGGCCCCCGGGCCGGCTCGAAGAGCCCATTGTGCCATTGACCGATCAGGGTCACCCCCAGGCGGCGGCGCATCTGCATGTCCCCCAGGCGTTGCCCGGCGAGCGGGCTGTCCGGGTGGGCTCGGTACTCCGCCAGGCCGACCCGGTCATCGATCAGGCTCAGGCCCTCCGCTGGCGGGCTGATGCGGGCGCTGGCGCGGGCCGCCAGGGCCGCGGCCAGGACATGGGAAGGCGTATAGACGGCGGTGGCCCCGACCTTGAGCATGGGGGCGCGATGCAGCGGGTTCTCCGCCAGGGCATAGGCCGGGCCTGTGAAGCCGCGCTCCCGGGCCATCATGATGAAGGTCGCGTCGTCGTGGTCGTCGGCGTTGGTCACCAGGGCGCGGGCCTGTTCGACCCCGTCGAGCAGATGGGGGTCCGTGTCGATCTCGCCCAGGACCACCGGGTAGCCTCGCTCATGCAGGCGGCGGGCCAGTATCGGGTCGGCCTCCAGGATGACGAAGGGGGCATGGACCCGCTCCAGCTCCTCGATCAGTGAGTCCACCCCGGGCCCATAGCGGTGAAACAGGACCCGCCCCGTCATGGGCGGCAGGACCCGGGCCAGACGGACCTCGAAGCGCTCCTCGAACAGGGGCAGCAGATAGACGGGGAAGATCAGCAGGACGAACAGCAGGCCAGCGATCTGGGTGAACATCACGAACACGGACATGACCGGGTGGGTCCAGCGGTTGTCCGCCCCATAACCGGTGGTGGTGAGGGTCTCGGAGGCCCACTCCAGGCTCTCCCAGAAGCCCCGCGGGTTGTCCTCCAGGTAGGTCATGCCGGCCATGTAGAGCAGCCCCAGCACCAACACCACGGCGGGCAGGGCCGCCACCAGGGCCAGCAGGCGGAGCATGGGGCGGCTAAGTTTGGGCACGGTCTGGGTCCGGTCGGTGAACCTAAGAAAAGCAGTTGAGCTGCAAATGAACGCAAATAGACGCCAATAAACAGGGACTTCGCGTCGGTTTCCGGTTCACGCTGCGGGTGACCAGCGGACTCTGCCTAACTGACTGACCCATTTGCGTAATTTTGCGTAATTTGCGGCCGAATTGCTTTTTCTAGGGTGAATGGTTGAAGCCTGGCGCGGCCTCGGCCGGGGGTCAACGGCGCTTTCGACCCGGGGTACGGGCCGGTTTTCCCCGGCTTCTGCGAGGTTACACCGGCCCCAAGGACCCGCACAAATCGCCGCTGGCCCGGTGGCCCTGGCCTGGATCGGCGCCCGGTAGGCCAGCCCTTGGAGGGCGGTCAGGGGGCGCCCACCGCCACGAAGCGGCGAAGCCCTAGCCGCCATCCCCGAACGGGGCCACTGCGTCCCGGCCCCGCGGTTCCCTGCCGCGGCGGAACGTGCTTTGATGCCGCCCATGCACCTCGATACCCAGTTTCTGCTCTCCACCGTCTGGCTGCTGGTCATTGCGACCCTGGCGGTGGGGCTGTTCAACCGCGCCGGGCTGGGCTCCATCCTCGGCCTGCTGGTGGCCGGGGTGGTGGTCGGCCCCTATTCGCCGGGCCCCGTGCTCACCGAGGACGTGGACTCGGTGCGTCACTTCACCGAACTGGGGGTGGTGCTGCTGCTGTTCCTGATCGGCACCGAGATGCGCCCGGCCCGGCTCTGGTCCCTGCGTCGCGAGGTCTTCGGCCTGGGCGGGCTCCAGGTCCTGGTCACCGGGGCGGCCATCGGGGTCTACGCCCTGCTGCACGCCTCCACCTGGCAGGCGGCCCTGTTGACCGGGCTGACCCTGGCCCTGTCCTCCACCGCCCTGGTCATGCAGATACTCCACGAGCGCGGCGAGACCGCCAGCCCCCAGGGTTCGGCGGCCTTTGCCGTGCTGCTCATGCAGGACCTGGCGGTGGTCCCCCTGCTGGCCCTGGTGCCCATCCTCGCCGAGCGCGGCGACCTGTCCGCCGCGGTCCCGCCCTGGCAACAGATCGCCATCGTCGTCGGCATGATCGGCCTGGTCCTGGGCTTCGGCCACTTCGTGGTGCCCAGGGTCTTGGAGCGCCTGGGCCGAGAACGCAACCGCGAGGGTTTCTTCCTGGCCGTGCTGCTGTGCGTCTTCCTGTCCGCCTGGGCCATGGCCCAGGCCGGGCTGTCCATGGCCCTGGGCGGCTTCCTCATGGGCATGTTGCTGTCGGGGTCGCGCTACCGCTACCAGATCCAGGCCCAGGTGGAGCCCTACAAGGGCCTGCTCATGAGCCTGTTCTTCGTCGCCGTGGGCATGTCCATCGACCTCCAGGCGGTGATGGCACACCCCTGGCAGCTGGCCGAGCAGGTGCTGGTCATAGTGCTGATCAAGATCCTGGTCATGGTGGGGCTGGGCCTGGTCTTTCGCCTCGGGGCCGCCACCGCGGTACGGGTGGGCTTCCTGCTCGGCCAGGCCGGGGAGTTCGGCTTTGTGCTACTGGGCGCGGCCAAGGGCCTGGGGGTGATCACCGCCGAGCACTTCGTGGTCGGTGCCGCCCTGATCTCCGTGTCCATGATGCTCACCCCCTTGCTGATCGCACTGGGCGATGCCCTGGCGGCCCGCCTGGAGCCGGCCCGACCGGCCCCAGCACCGGGCGAGGCACCGGCGGTCGCGACCCCCGGGCTGGTGGTCATCGGCGGTTACGGGCGGGTCGGCCACAGCGTCGCCGTCCTGTTGCACCAGAGCGGGGTGCAGATCCTGGTCCTGGACACGGACCCGGAGCGGGTCGCCCAGGGGCTCAGGGACGGCCTGCCGGTCTACTTCGGCGACATCGCCGACCCCCACCTGCTGGCGGCCCTGCGGGTGGACCAGGCGGCCCTGGTGGTGCTGGCGGTGGACCACCCGCCCACCGCGCTCCGCGCCCTGTCCCACCTGCGCAACGTCAGCCCGGACCTGCGGGTCATAGCCCGGGCCAAGGACCTGGAGGCCGCTGGCCACCTGCTCGCCGCCGGCGCCTCCCGGGCCATCCCCGAGATCCTGGAAAGCAGCCTGCGCCTGGGCGCCGAGGCCCTGAGCCTGGTAGGCAGGGGCGGCGACGACGTGGATCGGCTCATGGAGGGGGTACGTTCCACGCGGTATGAGGTGTTGCGCTGAGGGGGCTTGTCGTCAGGCCGGGTCGAGCATATTGCATCTTGCACGGATCCGCCCCGAGTTCGGATGCGTAACACCGCAGAGCGGTGTTACGAGGGTGGTGCGGTGTTGCCAGGCATGCGATATACAATCACCGCCTGTGTATCTACGGGGAGCGAGGACTATGCAAGTCGCGAAATGGGGCAACAGCCTGGCCGTGCGCCTGCCGGCGGCGGTCGTCGAGGTGCCGGCACTCAAAGAAGGTGACGATGTCGAGATCATCGTCACGGACGAGCGCTGCTTCGAGGTCCAGCGCAAACCCACCCGGGCCTAACTGCTGGAGCGCCTGCGCGCCTATCGCGGGCGCCTGCCGGCGGACTTCCGGTTCGACCGACTGGACGCCCATGAGGGTCGCGGGTGAGCGCCAGGACAGACTTCTTCGACACCAACGTTGCCCTGTATCTCCTGAGCGAGGACGACGCCAAGGCGGAGCGCGCCGAGGCGCTGATTGCGTCCGGGGGCACTGTCAGGTCGCACCCCGAACCTATGATTCGGCGCGCCGCGCCCCGGCCTTGGCGCAGTGCCCTCCCAAGCGTAACCCCGCGGAGCAATGTTGCGAGGCCGGCTGGGCCCTTGCCGGACCTGGCCGGCCACCAGGCCCTCAGCCCCCCGGGTCCCCATAAAAGACGTAGTTGGTCGAGTAGTCGCTGATCTCGAAGTAGACCTTGCGCTCCCCCGGGTCCTGCTGGCCGTTGAGGTTGGTGTCCAGGACCCCGTAGCCGAAGCGGTAGGGGCGGGCACCGTTGCCGGAAGTGGCCGAGGCGGTGGAGAGCTTGTCGATCTTGATGAAGCGCCTCACCAGCTTCTCCCCGGCATAGACCTCCAGGACCCCGTCGGCCCCGGTCCAGTTCTGGATGGCCCGCCCTATGCTGTTCTGGGTCTCCTGGGTACAGCCGGCCAGGGCGAGGGCGGCGAGCAGGACCAACGGGCGTTGCATGGGATGGCTCCGGGTGGGTGGGGTGCTGGCGGCAGATCCTAGCATCGGATGGTGACGGGGACGGTCACGAAAGCTTCGCTTGGCCGGGGACGCGGGTCGCACTATCCTCGCCGGGCTCGGCCCAGGCCCGGCCCAGGCCCGGCACGGGTGCAAGCCCGCCGCTTCCCAGTCACCCCACAGGTATCCCTAGACCATGGCCGAGCCCGCCAGAAGCCCGACCGAGCAATTGGGTCTGACCATTGAACAGTTACGCATCGGCGACAGCGCTGCCTTCGCCAAGACCCTGACCGAGGCGGACGTCTACCAGTTCGCCGGCATCCTGGGGAATTTCAATCCCCTCTATGTGAACACCGAGTTCGTCGCCAAGACCCCCCTGGCCGGGCGGGTGGTGCCGACCATGCTGGTGGCGAGCCTGGTGTCCAAGGTCTTGGGGATGCAGCTCCCCGGCAGCGGCACGGTGCACCTGGCCCAGAACATGGAGTTCCTGCGCCCCGCCTACATGGGCGACACCATCGAGGTGCGCCTCTGGGTGACCCGCCTGGACGGCAAGCTCGGGCGGGTCTGGCTCGACTTGGAGTGCACCAACCCGGACGGCGAGCCGGTGGCCCGGGGCGACACCGAGGTGATCCCGCCCAGCCTGGACACCTGCGCCGGGGGCCCGACATGAAGGCGCGCATCGGCAAGACCATCGGCGAGCTCAAGGTCGGTGACCGCGCCTATTTCGCCAAGACCATCGCCGAGTCCGATATTTACCAATTCGCCTCGGTGACCTGCGACTTCAACCCGGCCCACGTCAACGAGGCCTACGCCGCCGACACCTATTTCGAGCACCGCATCGCCCACGGCATGCTCACTGTCAGCCTGGTGTCGAATGTGCTGGGGACCCAATTGCCGGGTCCGGGGACCATCTTCGTCTCCGAGTCCGTGCGCTTCCTGGCCCCGGTGTACATAGGCGACACCGTGGAGGCGGTGGTCGAGGTGGTCGAGCGCAACCGCATGACCTTCAGCGCCTGGGGTGTGAACCAGAACGACGTCAAGGTCCTGGCCGCCGAGGGGGTGGTGATGCCGCCCAAGAAGCGGCGCACCTGAGGCCGCGGGGTGGATCGACGCGAGGGAGTGGGAGAGCGAGTCCAGCTTATCGCGCTTGGAAATGCCGGGGCATCCTGCCCCGGACGGGAAGCGCCTGAGACAGGCCTTCCCTAGGGCGCGTAGGCTACCCGGAAGCCCAGGATGCGGTGGGAGAAGTGCGGAGCGCCAGAGCGGCAGCGCCAGGCCGAGCGGGCGAAGTTGGCGAAGCCGAACCAGGAGCCGCCTCGGACCACATGCCGAGTGCAATTGCCATCCGTCCGTGGACTGCCGTCGGTGGGGGCACCCTCGTAGCCCTGTTCCCAGCAGTCTGCGACCAACTCATTGACGTTGCCCAGTATGTCGTAGAGGCCCCAGGGGTTGGGCGGGTAGCTGCCGACCTCGGCCGTCTTGCCGAGATTGACACCCTCTTTGATGCTGCACTTGGCAAACTCAAAGGTGCCGTCGTAGTTGGCCAGGCTGGAATCGATGCAATCCCCGGTGCTGAAGGGTGTGGTGGTACCGGCGCGGGCGGCATACTCCCATTCTGCCTCGGAGGGCAGCCTGAACCCGGAGCTGCCGGTCGCCTTATTCAGCCAACGGATGTACTCCTGCATGTCGTTCCAGGAGACGTTGATGACCGGGCGCTTGCCGCGGCCCCAACCCTGATCGCTGGGGTTGGTGCTGCACCCACCATCGGCGACGCAGGCATCCCAGTCGGCGAAGGTCACCTCGTATTTGCCGAGGGCGAAGGGCTTAATACAGACCTCATGCTGCGGGTCCTCGTCCGCATCCCGCTCCGGTTCATCGGGCGGGCTGCCCATCTGGAAACAGCCACCTGGTATGTTGACCAGTGCGATTCCCGGCGGGAGGTCGAGCTTTACGGTCTGATCCGTATCGGCCGCAACAATGACCTTGCGCTCGGCCGGTCCAAAATTCGCTTTGGATGCCTTGACCAGATGCTCGCCGGGGGTCAGATGGATCAGGAAGGTCTCCTGGGCGGAGCTCGGCGAACGCCCCTTGACCTGACCGTCAACTGACAACTCGGCATCCCCGGGATTGGTCAAGATGCGTACCGCGCCGGTATCGCCTGCCAGCGCTGCCGCGCCCGGCTGCATGGAAACGAGGCCCAATAGAATGAGTGCTGAGTAGCGCACGGGTCGGATTCCTCATGGTTGGGTTGGAACCGGGATCCGATACGGCCCTGAATCCCAGACGCTTCTTCTTGTATGACTTCGAGAGAAAAGCACCACGCAAGGTGGGGCCAAGCTGGGCAGCCTAAGCCAGGGGGCTTGGGGTGTCAACCGGGGTTCAAGCGGAGCCGTTTGCGCTGTGGCGTGGTCGCGCAGGCTAGCGACGGGATCTCCGCATGACCGCCAGGGGGAGTCCGATGCGGGTCTGCATCTGGGCCCGCCCGCGGATGAAGTGCCGCTCAAGCCAGAAGCCGGTGTCGATGCGGTTGTTGATCCGCTCCAGGGCGCTGCGGGGAACCTGTAGGATGTGTAAGCTACTTCTGCGCCATGTCGGGGTGGGTGCGAGGCGCCAGGCCCCGACCAATGGCCCATCGACCGCAGGTCCCAGGAGCCCGCATGGACACCAAACCGACCCCGGCCCCGGAGGCCGTTCGCCGCTGTGAATGCTGTCCGCCCGGCCCCAGGTCCTGGCGGATAGCGGCCATCCAACTGGCACGCAAGTTCATCAAGGCCGCTGTCTGGCCGCCCCTGACCTGGACTCTGGATCGGCTCGGGCTCGGCCTGCACACCGTCCAGGTCCTGTGTATAGACCGCAGTGCTGACCGGGGTCGGGGCCGGGTGCTGATCCTGATCTCCAGCGAGGTTGCGACAGGCTTCTGCCCCATCCAGGGGCTGCGCCAGAGCCGGCGCCTGTTGGCGCCATGGGTCCGGCTGGACCCGGATGCCAGGGCCGACGCCTGCGCCGAACTGCGCGAAGAGGCCCTCCCCAGGCCCCCGGCCCTGGACCGCTTCCGCCTGGTGCACCGTTATCGGGAGGGGACCTGGGGGGGACGCTATACCGGCCAGTACGCCTGCACCGTTTATGTCGTCGATTGCACCAGGGAGGAGTTCCCCCTGGGCGGGGAGACCGGCGAAGGGACCCCCTGCTGGGCACGCATCGAAGACGCGGTCGCCTGGCTGCGCAACCCGGTCCTGACCCCCATACTGCGCGGTGAGTCGGTCCCAGCCGGGGGCTTCGAGCGCCGACCGCGGCTGACGCAGACGGACCCGGGCGCAGGTCACCCCTGATGCCGCGCTGACATGGGCCCTTTTCGGATGGGTCCTGGTCAGGGCGGGCTCATGGGTGACGGTCGCCTGTCGTGTCGTAGAGGCGCTTGGAGCGCGGGTCCAGGTCCGGCAGTTCGGCGTCCAGGGCGGCCAGGGCGGTGCACCCCGGGAAGCGCCCCGGGCCGGGCCTGCGTACCAGGCGGCTGGGTCCCAGCCCAGGTTGAGGAAGGCATTGAGGGCGTCCATGCCCGCCGTGGTCTGGTAGGGGTCCCAGGCTGGAAGCCTCGGCCGTTGATGGGCACAGGGCCCATCGCTGGCCGGCTGGATGGCCTATCCTTGGCGGGCTTGCCCATCGCTACCGGTACCAGCCGCCCATGACCAACAACAGCGCACCCCAGAAGGCCGATTCTGGCCCAGACCTGGACCAGGGCCCGGACCCTGGCGGCTTCCATCCCCAGGACTACGAGGGCCTGCGCCAACGCCTGGGCGATGCCCGGCTGCGCCAGCGCCTGACCGAGCAGGTCTACCTGGGCGGGGTGGACGACGCCCACTTCTACAAGACCCACGACCTGGCCCGGGTGCGCGACGACATCCCCGGGGGCGCCTTCTCGGTGCTGCTGTGCCACTCCCCGGAGGCCTATATCGAAGCCGCCGCCCACGGCTTCGATGTCATGCTTAGCGGCCACACCCACGGCGGGCAGATCTGCCTGCCCGGGGGCTTTGCCCTGGTCAAGGTCTGCGACGTGCCGCGCAGCCTGCTCGCCGGGGCCTGGACCTATCGCGGCATGGCGGGCTGCACATCCGTGGGGACCGGGGCCTGCGGGGTCCCGCTGCGCTTCTTCTGTCCGCCGGAGGTGCCCCTGCACACCCTGAGGGCCGGTGCCCTGTAAGAGGCGCCGTCAGCAATTCCAAATTTGAGACCATCGTCTGGTGCCGAGGCCGGAAGCACCGTGGGAGCGCCGCCTCGGCCGCTGTTCCCGACGCGGCTCTACCTCCTCCGTCCCTGGAGTCGTCGGCGCGACCGGGCGAAGCGCAGCGAGCCCTGATGCCCCCACACGACTCAGTCGCGGCGAGGCGCCGCTCCTAGGGGCACCGATCTGGCCTCCCAATTTGCAGGCCGACAGGGACAGTGAAGCTCCTCCTGCTCAAGACGGTCCCGGCCCCGCTGTTCGGGACTGGGGCCTATTAGTTGTTGGTCCGCAAATGAACGCAAATGAACGCAAATGCGGACCCATTGATGGTGACCGGGGACCTGCGTCTGGTGGGTGTTTCGCCCCTGACCCCGGCATGGTCCTTTCGGCTACGCAAGGCCGCGCTGGCCATCCGCTATGTCCCCTCCGCCGCCGCCATGCACTCCCACAACTACGATCTGCGCCAGTCCTACAAGCGTCACTTCGGGGAGGGCAAGGCCGATGCCTGGATCTTCCGCGATGGGGAACTGAACACCTCCTTCCTGCGCTACTGCGTCCTGCCCTTCGGCATGGAGGTGCTGCGCGACCTGGGCTGGGCCCTGAGCACCGGGTCCCTGGATGCCGCCGTCCACAGCGTGCCCCTGAGGTTCATGCAGAAATGGGGCCGCTGGGCCGGCCTGCGCGCCGGACAACAGGCCTAGGCCCATGTATGACCCCGACATTGCCCCGCCGGTACCCAACCGCTACACCCCGGACGGCAACGCGGCGGTGGAGGCCCGTATTGCCCGGGATCAGGCCCTGATCGCCGAGGCGGTGACCGCCCTGGTGGTCCCGCCCCTGTTCCGCGCCCTGGTCCTGATGGGCGGCTACGGCCGCGGTGAGGGCGGCTTCGTGATGCGCGGCGGCCAGCCCGCCCCCTACAACGACTACGACTATTTCGTGGTGGTGCGGGGCATGGACCGGGAGCGGCGCGCGACCCTGCAAAAGGCCCTGGCCGGTGCTGCCCGGGACCTGGACCGGGCGGTGGGGGTGGACCTGGACTCCGCCCTGCTGAGGGAAGAGTCCCTGCCCGGGGCCGATCACTCGCTGATCAATGCCGAGATGCTGTGGGGCCATCGGGTGGTGGCCGGCGACCCGCAGGTCCTGGCCCCCATGCCTGCCATGCCCTTCGCGACCCTGCCCCCGGCGGAGTTCACCCGGCTGCTGCTCAACCGTGGCAGCCTCCTGCTCATGAACCAGCGGCGCCTCGCCGCCGGGGAGCCCGCCGCCGGTCAGGACCACGAGGTCTTTCTCAAGTATCTGTTCAAGGCCGTGCTCGCCTGTGGCGATGCCCGCCTGGCTGGCAACCGGCGCTATCACCCCTCCTATGTGGCCAAGCTCGACCGCCTGGGTCGTGCCGATATCGACTGGCCTGGTCAGGCGAATCCGCTCGACCTCTACGCCCAGGCCCTGCGGCACAAGTTCCACCCCGATTAGGGGCGCTTCGAGGCCGAGGGCGCGGACCTCGGTGCCTGGCAGGGCAGGGTGGTGCGCCTCTGGCTGGATACCCTGGCCTGGTTCGAGGGGGTGCGCAGCGGTCGGCCCGTGCCCGACTGGGAAGGCTTTGCGTCCCCGCGGTTGGCCAAGGGCCAGGGGCGCGACACCCTGGCCCTGCCTGCCAATCTGGCCCGTAACCTGCGTGACTTCGGCCCGGGCGGGCTGCTGCGCAACCCAGGCTGGGCCAGGCGCCACCCCCGCGACCGGCTCATCTCGGCCCTGCCCCTGCTGCTCGCCGGCCCCGGTGCCCCGGCCTCCCCCGCCCTGGCCGCTGCCTTGGGCGTAGCGCGGGGTACGCCCTGGCCGGCGACCACCGAGCGCTTCCTCGGGCTGTGGGCGAGATACTCTTGAGGGCGCGGCCCAACCCGGCATTCCTGGTGGGAGCGGCTTCAGCCGCGACGGGGCGAAGGCGGTACTTCCAGATCATTTGCGTCCATTTGCGTTCATTTGCGGCTCAACTGCTTTTTCTTTGGCTCAACCCACCGCCACCTCGGAGAAGTCGAACACCGGCTCGGTCTGGGGGGCCTGGATGAAGGTCCCCTGGACGAAGCTCACCCCGCTGGCCCAGACCGGCCCCACCAGGGTCGGGGAGTCCACGCCGGTGGCAATGACCTCCGCCTCGCTGCGGCGCAGGCGCTGGACCAGCCAGTTCAGCCGCTCCGTGGTCAGGGTGTGGACCACAGTGGGGGCCAACTTGACCAGGGGCGGGCGCAGCTCCGCCACTGTGTCGTAGGCCGCCGGGGAGTCGCCCACATCGGCCAGGCAGACCCGGACGCCGAGCTTGCGCAGCATGCCGAACAGCACTGTGGCGCGGCGCATGTGCTCCAGTACGTCGGGCAGGTGCAGTTCGAGGATAGGGCGCCGGGCGATGAGGTCGTTGGTCACCAGTTGGTCGCGCAGCCACAGGATCCAGCCGTGGCTGGCCAGGCTCGCCAGGGTCTGGAAGACGAAGAAGCGCAGCCCGGGCTGGGCCTGAGCCTGCGCCTTGAGCACCGCCAGGGCCTGGAGCATGAGCCAGCGGTCCACATCCAGCATGCGCCCGCTGCGCGCAGCCACCGGGAGGAACTCCTGGGGCGGGATCAGTTCGCTGTCGCGATCAGCCAGGCGCAGCATCACCTCGACGCACTGCAACCCCTGGGGTTGGACCGCGACCATGGGCTGGTAGAAGAGGCGGAAGCCGTCGCCTGCCAGGGCCTGGTCGATGAGGGTGGCGATGCGTTGCTCGTAGGCGGTGTCCTCGGGCCCGGGGACGAAGGGCCGCGGTGCGCTGACCCGGTTGCCGCCCGCCGCCATGGCCGCGGCGCAGGCCTTCTCCGCCCGGGAGATCATGGTGATGGCGTCGTCCGCGGCGGGGCGGAAGAAGCCGATGCCGATGCTGACGCTGACCCCCAGGGACTTACCGCCTACCGTCAGGGGCGTTGCGGCCACCGCCGCACGCAGTCCCTCGGCGAAGGCCTCGAGGGCATCCAGACCGGGCCGACGGGCCAGCACCGCGTGGCAGCCCTCACCCAGGCAGGCGGCCTGGTCGCCGCGGGTCAGGCGGTCGCGGATGAGCTTGCCGATGCGGTTTCGCACCAGATCGGCCCCGCCGGTCCCGGCGGCTTCGCTGATGCGGCTGGCACCGTCCAGGGTGATGACCAGGACCCCGTTGCCGGGCTCCTGGATGTCGGGTTCTGCGATGGAGCGGTCTACGCAGCTCAGGAAGTGACGGCGGGTAGACAACCCACTGGCGGGGTCGGTGTGCTCGGTGCTGCCCAGGCGCCGGTGCAGGGCGCGGGCCGCGGCGACCCGCTGCATGACCAGCCGTGCCAGCAACTCCGGGCGGATGGGCTTGGGGATAAAGGCATCGCCGCCCATGCTCAGGGCCTCGACCTGCTTCTCCGGGTCGAGCTCCGCGGACAGGAACAGGATGGGCATGACCCCAAAGGCGTCGTGCTCGCGGATGATGGCGGCCAACTCGGCCCCGCTCGCCCCGGGCATGTGCAGGTCCATGACCACCAGATCGGGGTGGAACTCCTCCAGGGCCTCCATGATCCCCAGGGCCTCGGTCAGGGTGCGGGTCTCGCAGCCGGCCGAGGCAAGGATGCGCTCGGCTATGGCCGCCTGGGCCGGGTCGTCTTCCACCACCAGGACCCGCGGGGCCTTGCCGGTTTTCGGGTGGCACAGGGCGATCAGGCGCTCGGCCAGCTCGCTGCTGCCCACCGGGGCGACGAAATAGGCATCCGCGCCGGCCCGCATGGCCTGGAGGCGGGTGGCGATACTCCGGTTCGGGGCAATCACGGCCAGGCGTGGGGCTGCGTGGGTCTGGACGCTCAGGGTCGCGAACAGCTCCTGAATGGTCTGGTCGGGGCGCACCAGCCCGGCGTCGAGGAGCAGCACCCAGAGGTCCGGCCAGGCGCCGCCTTCCGGGGGTACGGCATCCAACTCGGCGGCGTCGTCCAAGGCGTAGAGGCCGATGCCATGGGGGGCCAGCAGGGGGCGGACACGGTGGGGCAGGCCGGTGTCGGAACCGAGATAGACGACGCAGGGGCTGCGGACCTGGTGGTTACCTTCGGACATGTCGCCTCATGGGCCTGATGCCTGCCGCAACCCCCCGCGGGTCTGCGGGTGAGCCCATGATAGCGAAGGGCGCGGCGGGCACCGCCCCTCGGCCCCCAGTCTAACCTGTGTTGCACCCTGGGTGTTGCCCAGGACCGGCTGCCAGCAATTCCAAATTTGAGCCCAATGTTCAACATCGCGTCCAGAAGCACCGTGG
>DYRB01000041.1:0-8741 GCA_020718945.1 Lamprocystis purpurea
TTGTAGACCTCCTCCCGCGGCACGTCCTGCATGACGATGGTCGCCAGGGCCCCCTTGGCCTTATGGAAGGCGACCGCGGCGCCTATGTCCAGGTCGATCAGGGCGTCGCCGCACAGGACCACGAAGGTGTCGTCGAAGAAGCCGGAGAAGTCCTGGATGCGCTTCATGCCCCCGGCCGAGCCCAGGGCCTCGGCGCGGATCTCGCCGGCCTCCATGTGGCCCTCGAAGGAGTAGGCGATGTCTAGGCCCCAGGGCCCGCCGTCGCGGAAATAGCCCTCGATGGCCGGGGCCAGGTGGCAGGGACTCGGCGGAGCGGCGGCTCAGTTCCACCAGCTTGCCCTGCTCCCGGTCCAGGGCCCTGTCCGAGAGCAGGCTCAGCGACCCCAGGACCCCGTGCAAGGGGGTGCGGATCTCATGGCCCATCATGGCCAGGAAGTTGGACTTGGCCCGGTAGGCGGACTCGGCCCGCTCCCGGGCCTCTTCGATCTGCTGCTCCTGGGCGCGCTGGCGGGTGATGTCGCGCCCCAGGGTCACGAACTGGGTGACCCGGGTAGTAGGCCCTAGACCCCGGGTGCTCCGCGAACCAGGCCAGGGCGTCGGTCTCAAAGTCGTCCAGGGCCGTGTTCCGCCTGGCGGTAGCGGTCCAGCAGCAGGTAGAGTCCAGCCACGGCGGCCAGGGCGGCGACCAGGATCATGGCCAGTGGCGGCCCAGGGCGACGACCAGGGGCGGGCGGACTGGCGGCTGGGGCGAGCGGCTCGGACATCGCGTGGACCTGGGCTGGCGTGGTGGTCTGATGCCCCAAGCTTGTCCCACCTGGGATTGCGCGGCAGTGTAAGCGTTGCCCCGCCGCGGCGAAACACCCGGGGGGCCCAGATGAACCGCGGAGGCTGGATATGCACAGGGCGCGAGACGAACGGACCTGGCTGATCGGGGTCGCCGGCCCCAGCGGGAGCGGCAAGAGCACCTTCGCCCAGGCCCTGGCCGGGGGCTTCCCCGGGGGGCTGGTCTTGAGCGCCGACGACTATTACCGGGACCTGGGCCACCTGAGCCCGGAGGAACGGGCCGCGGTCAACTTCGACCACCCCGCGGCCCTCGACCTGGACGCCCTGGCGGCGGATCTGGCCGCCCTGCGCCAGGGCCAGGCGGTGGAGGTCCCTGTCTACGACTTTGCCACCCACACCCGAGGGCCCAGGCCGCGCCGCCTGGCGCCGGCCGGTCTGGTGGTGGTGGAAGGGGTATTGCTGCTCCACGCCCCGGCGGTGCGGGCCCAGTTGGACATCAAGGTCTACGTGGACGCCCCCATGGACATCTGCCTGCTGCGGCGGCTGCGGCGGGACATCCTGGAGCGCGGGCGCAGCGTCGCCTCGGTGCTCACCCAATACGAGGAATCGGTCAGGCCCATGGCCCTGGCCTATGTCCTGCCCCAGGCGGACCTGGCCGACCATACCGTGAGCGGCGAGGGTCCCCAGGCGACGGTCGATGCCGCGGCCCTGGTCGCGGCCCTGCTGGGTGGGGCGGCGGCCACCGAACCCTGACGCGGGCCCCGCAGGCGGAGCGCCTACAACGGCCCAAGGGCCACAATGACCTTCGCACCATGCGCCATGGGCACCGGGTTCCGACTGGTAATGAGGGCGCCGGGGCCCCGAACCTGATCGCCCATTTGGCGGCCGGCCATGCCTGGGCCCTGCCTGCAGGGGGCCCAAGACCTTTGCGTGAGCAAGAATTGCGGCCGGCCGGCGTCCGTGGGAGCGCCGCCTTCGGCGCGATGCGGCTTCGAATCGAGGCCCGGGAACGTCCGTCCACGGCCGGGGACTAACGCGGGGCCGGAATCCAGGGCGGAACGGCTGTATTCGGTATCGTCGGCCCCTGTCAGCCGGGGCCAGTCACCCAGTAGGAGGTCCCATGCGTCGGGAATGGTCGTTGATCGCCGCCGCCTTTGTTCTGGGCGGGCTTGTCGGGGCCCTGGCCCAGGCCGGGCTGAACCCAGGGTCCGCCGTGCCGCCGGCCGAGATGCCGGTCGCCGCGCCCGCCGCGGCGCCGACACCGGAGGTACGGGAGGCGCAGGTCCCGGCCGCTGCCCTGGCCGCGGGCCCTGTGGCCGGATTCGAAGTCGAGCCCGAGGCCGCGCCGGCCGAGACCCCGGCCCCGGATCCCCTCCAGTCCCGTCTGGACGAGGTGAACGCCGGTTGGGCCCGCATGGAGGACGAGGTTACCCGCCTGCGCCGCCGGGTCGGCGAACTGGAGCAGCGCCTGGCGGCGGTGCAGGCCAAGCCGGCGGAGACTGCCCCCGTGCCCCGTGCGAGTGCCACACCGGATGGTCAGCGTGGTGCCCTGGTCAAGGCCGGCCTGGCGGAGGAGGACGCCGCGGAGCTGGTCCGCCGCCAGGGCCAGCAGGCCCTGGACCGGCTCAATCTGCGCGACCTGGCCGTCCGCGAGGGTTGGCTGGGGACCGACCGCTATCGGGAGGAGGCGGCCCGTCTGGACGAGGCCAAGGTGGAACTGCGCGGCGAGCTGGGGGAGGAGGTCTACGACCGCTACCTCTATGAGGCCGGGGAGGACAACCGGGTACGGGTGGACGGCATAATCCCGGGTTCGGTGGCCGAACTGGCCGGGTTGCAGCCGGGGGACTTGATCGAGACCTACGCCGGGACCCGGGTCTTCAACTATTCGGACCTGCGCGACGCCACAGCGGCGGGGGAGCGCGATGAACTGGTGCAGGTCCAGGTCCGTCGCGGCCGACAGGTCTTCGACGCCTGGCTGGCCCGGGGCCCGCTGGGGGTGCAGCTCGACAGCGCCCGGGCCGCGCCGCGGTGAGGAAAGAGAAATTCGGCCGCAAATTACGCAAATGTACGCAAATGCGTCAGTCAGTTATTCAGAGTCCGCGGGTCACCCTCAGGGTGAACCGGAGACCGACACGAAGTCCTTGTTGATTTGCGTCTGTTTGCGTTCATTTGCGGCTTAACTGCCTCTCTTAGGTCAAGCGATTCATCCTAAGTCCGACAGGCTTCTAGGGTGGAGGTCTCCCATAGGTCTTGCGCAGGTCTTCCGCCAGTTCCTGGGCGGCGGCGGCCAGGGGACCGGAGGCCGGGCAGCCCGAGCAGGTGCCGCGGTAGCGCTTGTCCAGGGTCACCGCACCGGTGGCGGTGTTGCTGACCCGGACCTGCAACTCGACCTCCCCGGAGGTCCCGTGCCAATCCGCCGCCATCAGGGTCGGGGCTATCAGGGCCCCGGCCTCATTGGGGGCCCCGGCGTGGTCGAGGGAGGTCACGTCGGCGAACACCCGCGACCTCGCGAGCACCGTCTCGATCTCCCGCTGTGCGGCACCGGCCGCCCCCAGGGACTGCACCCAGGCTGCGGGGGTGCGGTCCACCACCGGGGCCACCGCCGCCCCGACGGGTCCGCGATAGGTCTCCGAGGGTTCAATGTCCACCCGCTCCGTGACACCAGTGCCGGCACAGCCGGAGAGCAGCAGGGCCAGGGCCAGAGCCAGAGCCAGGGCGGCTGAAGGCAAGGCGCGCATGGTCTTCATCCCCCCGACAGCAGGGGCCGGCAGGCCGCCGGCATGACCGGCTCGGCCCGGGGCCCGCCGGGCTTGGAAGGCTTGCGGGCCTCGGCGCTGAACCACCAGTCCAGGTCCTTGCCGCAGCCGTCCCCAGCGGGGATGGCCTTCTGGGGCTCGCACTGGGTGGCGTCCCGCGGGCACTTCATGCGGATGTGGAAGTGGGAGTCGTGGCCGAACCAGGGCCGCACCTTATGCAGCCAGGACTTGTCCGGCTCCCGGGCGCACAGGCCGCGCTTGATGGCCGCGTTGACGAAGATGCGATCCACCCGGGGGTCCACGGCGGCGGCCTTGAGCAGGGACCTCTGGTCCTCGCCCCAGCGGGCACTCAAGCCCTCGCCGTCGGCGCTGACCATGCTCGGTGGGTCGGCCTTGTTGGCGGTGTCGCGGTTGGCGGCGTCCGCCGAGGCGGCCAGGGTGAACCAGATGTCCACGTCCAGGCCGTTCTGATGGCTGCGGTGGGAACTCGACATGAGCCCGCCCCTGGGCTGGCTCAGGTCGCCGATCATCACCAGTTGGTCCCCGCGCCGGGCGGCGGTCTGGCCGAGTCCGGCGACCAGGCGCAGCAGCTCGGGGTGGCCAAAGTGCCGATTGCGGTAGCGACGGATGCTGACATAGCCGTGGCCCTCGGCGGGCAGGCTCTGGGCCCCGGCGATACAGCCGTTGGACGCCTCGCCGATGACGGCGGTGGGGCCCGGGCTGGGGTCCTTGACCTGGCCCCAGGGGCTGGCCTGGGCCGGCGCAGCCAGGACCGTCGCGAGCAGCAGGGCGGTAAGGTGCTTGGGTGGGATGAATCTGGGTGTCATGGCGTCCATCGACTGCTGGTGAGGGTTGCCTCTGGGGACGGGATTATCACAGAAAGGGCAGATTCGCGCCCCTGGGCGGTTTAGATTAGCCGGCGACTATCCTACCCCAACCGCGGAGCTATCTGACCATGCCGACGGTACCCATCAACGGCATAGAACTCTACTACGAGACCCTGGGTGAGGGGCCGCCCCTGCTGCTCGTCGCCGGGCTGGCCTCGGACTCCCAGAGCTGGGCCACGGTGACCGCCGACCTGGCCAAGGGCCGGCGGGCCATTCTGGTGGACAACCGCGGGGTGGGTCGCACCCGGCCCTGGGGGGCTGAGGTCTCGATCCCGGTCATGGCGGAGGACTGCGCGCCGACCTGGGTCGCATCTCTGCCCCGACCCTGGTCCTGGTCGGGGGCGAGGACCTGATCTTCCCCGGGGTCGAGTGCGACTTGGCATCGCGTCCCCCTGCGTCGCGGCGAGGGCGCCGCTCCCACGCCTTGCGCGAGGCTCGCCGCTGTCCTGAAAGCGGGAGAGGGCCATTTCACCACCCGCCTTCAGGCCCCGGGCTTTGCCGCAGGCTCCTGGGTGCACCGCCGGTCTATGGGGTATGCTTCCGCCTCCCTCCTCTGTGCCTTTCACCCCGGAGCATGGCCCGCGACGCCGTCACCCAATGCCACGAATGCGGCCTGCTGCAACGCATCCCGACCCTGCCGGTGGGGGGCCTGGCACGCTGCCCGCGTTGCGGCTGCAAGCTCCACCGGCATCGCCCGGACAGCCTGGAGCCGGCCCTGGCCTTGACGGTGGCCGGGGTGGTGCTGTTCCTGGTGGCCAACAGCTTCCCCTTCCTGTCCTTCGAGATGCAGGGCCAGACCACGGAGACGACCCTGGCCACCGGGGTCCTGGACCTCTATGCCGCCGGGCGTTGGGAGTTGGCGGCCCTGGTGGGCTTCACCAGCATCCTGGCCCCCGGGCTGCAACTCGCCCTGCTGCTGGCGGTGCTGGTGCCGCTCAAGCTCGGGCGCCTGCCGGCCTGGCTGGCGGGATTGTTCCGTTACGCCCGCACCCTGGACCCCTGGGGCATGATGGATGTCTTCATGCTCGGCATCCTGGTGGCGGTGGTGAAGCTTTCGGACATGGCCACTCTGGTACCGGGGACGGCCCTGTTCGCCTTCGTGGTGTTGATCCTGGTCCTGGCCTGGGCCCAGGCGGCCCTGGACCCGGACATCGTCTGGTCTGCCATTCCCCTCCCGGACGCCGCCCGCCGTCCGCCGCACCCGGGGGAACTCGTCTATGGCTGCCCCGCCTGTGAGTTGGCGGTGCCGGCCGGGGTGGCAGGGTCGCCCCACCCGGCCTGCCCGCGCTGCGGCGAGGCCCTGCACAGGCGCAAGCCCCAGAGCCTCCAGCGCACCTGGGCCCTGGTGCTGGCGGCGATACTGCTCTACATCCCCGCCAACCTGTACCCGATCATGGCGGTGACCTCGCTGGGCCAGACCCAGGCCGACACCATCCTCAGCGGCGTGGTCTACCTGCTGCACCACGGCATGTGGCCCTTGGCCCTGGTGGTCTTTGTGGCGAGCGTCCTGGTGCCCCTGCTGAAGCTGGTGATCCTGGTCTATCTGTTGGTCTCGGTGCAGTTGGGCTCGGCCTGGCGGGCGCGGGACCGCACCCGGCTCTACCGCATCACCGAGGCGGTGGGGCGCTGGTCCATGGTGGACATCTTCGTGGTCACCATCCTGGTCGCCCTGGTGCGGCTGGGGAACCTCGCCACCATCGAGGCCCAGCCCGGGGCCGTCTACTTCGCCGCCGTGGTGGTGTTCACCATTTTCGCGGCCCTGGCCTTCGATCCGAGGCTGATCTGGGACGCGGCGGGGCAGGGCCATGGCCGGGACTGAGCCCCAGTCCGCCGCCCCAGGTGTCCCGGAGGCCCTGCCCGAGGCCGAGGTCGAGGTCCGCGCCGGCATCTCTCTGGTCTGGCTGATTCCGCTCCTGGCGCTGGCTATAGGCGGCTGGCTCGCCTTCAAGGCGTACAGCGAGAAGGGCCCGACCATCCAAATCGCGTTCAAGACCGCCGCCGGGCTGACCGCGGGCAAGACCGAGGTCCGGTTCAAGGACGTGGCCATCGGCAAGGTGACCGCCATCGACGTGACCGAGGACCTGACCGGGGTGCGGGTCACCGCCGCCCTGGTGGCCGGGGCTGAGCGCTATCTGACCGAGGGGACGCACTTCTGGGTCGAGCGCCCGCGGGTCACCGCCAGCCAGGTCTCGGGCCTGGAGACCCTGCTCTCCGGGGCCTACATCGCCATAGACCCGGTGCAACGCGGTGGGTCTGCCCGGCACTTCGTCGGGCTGGAGCAGCCACCCCTGTTCACCACCGCCGAGCCCGGCAAGCAGTTCGTCCTGCGCGCCCCGACCCTGGGTTCGCTCAACATCGGCTCGCCGGTCTACTTCCGCGACATCCAGGTCGGCCAGGTGGTGGGCCACGACCTGGATGCGGACGGCCGGGCGGTGAACATCCGCATCTTCGTCTCGACCCCCCAGGATGCACTGGTGGACACCAACACCCGATTCTGGAATGCCAGCGGGCTGGACTTCTCCCTCTCCAGTACCGGGGTTCAGGTGCAGACCCAGTCCCTCTTGTCGGTCCTCATCGGCGGGGTCGCCTTCGATAACCCCGATACCCTGGAGGCGGCCGGCCGCCCGGCCCGGGACGGCGAGGTCTTTCCCCTCTATGCCAGTCGGGCCCAGGCCCACGAGAAGACCTATCTGCACAAGGAGCGCTATCTGATGTACTTCGGCGGCTCGGTGCGCGGCCTGTCCGTGGGCGCCCCGGTGGAATTGCGCGGGATCAAGATCGGCCAGGTCCTGGACATCCAGCTCCAATTGAACGCCGCCACCCAGGACTTCCAGATCCCAGTCCTGGTGGAGATCGAACCCGAGCGCATCGTGATCGTCGGCGACCAGTCGCGCATCGTCGCCCACCAGGCGGTGGAGGGCCTGGTGGAGCGGGGCCTGCGGGCCCAGCTCAAGACCGGCAGCCTGATTACCGGCGAGCTTTACGTGGAGTTGGACTTCCACCCCACGGACCGGCACCAGACCCTCTGGCAGGGCCAGGACCTGCGCATCTTCCCCACGGTCCCGGCGGCCCTGGACGCTATCGCCGACAAGGTCAACGGCGTGCTGGACACCGTCGCCGCCCTGCCCCTGGCGCAGATCGGCGTGGACCTGCGCGATGCGGTGGCCGGGGCCAAGGGGATCCTGGCCTCCAAGGAGCTGGCGGACGCCGTGAAGGAACTGGATCTGACCCTGAAGCAGGTCCATCAGGTCGCCGCCGGCTTCGACCGTGACCTGATGCCCAAGGTCGCCGCCGCCCTGGATCAGGTCCGCGCCACGCTCAAGTCCGCGGACGGCCTGGTGGCGGACGACTCGACCACGGCGGTGGAGCTGCGCCGCCTGATGCAGGAACTCTCGGCCGCGGCCCGCTCGGTGCGGACCATGGCGGACTATCTGGAGCGCCATCCCGAGGCGCTGATCAAAGGCAAGGGGGGGATGCGATGAGGCAGGAACGAGCACTAGCCGCACCGGAACGCGAATTCGCGCCAATAGGGGCGGTGTTGGGCGGCCCGCGGATGCCGGGGGCGCGGTCTGTCCTAGCCCTCCTGGCGGCATTGGCTCTGGTCGTCCTGACCGGGTGCGCCACCCCGCCGTCGAGCTTCTATGTCCTCACCCCTATCCCCGAGGCCGCCGGGCGCACCTCGGGCCTGAGCGGCGGGCGCCTGGCCCTGGGCCTGGGGCCGGTGACCTTTCCCCAGTTCCTCGACCGGCCCCAGATCGTCGCCCGGGACGGCAGCAATCGCCTGTCCCTGGACGAGTTTCACCGTTGGGGCGGCACCTTGCAGGACGACTTCCTGCGGGTCTGGGGGGAGAACCTGGCGACCTTGCTGGATACCAGCCGCATCCTGACCTTCCCCTCGGAGGTGCGTGCCCAACTGGACTTTCGGGTCCTGGCCTCGGTGCTCGCCTTCGAGGGGACGCCGGGGGGCGAGGCGGTGTTGCGGGTGCGCTGGCTGGTCCTCGACGGTCAGGGCGACCGTACCCTGGTGGTGCGCGAGGACCGCTACGTCAGCGCCCTGACCCAGGGCGGCGGGGAGGAGGCCCTGGTGGCGGCCATGAGCGCCTGCCTGGGGGCCTTCAGCCGCGATGTGGCCGATGTGGTGGGTGCTCTGCCCAAGCCGACGGCTACACCCGGGTCAGTCGAGACCCTCTGAGGCCGGGAGGCCCGAGGTCGGACCGTCGGCCACTGGGTCCCCCTGGGACCGCCGGCGTCTCGCCGGCTACTGGGTCCCCCTGGGACCGCCGGCGTCTCGCCGGCTACTGGGTCCCCCTGGGAC
>DYRB01000041.1:8841-13286 GCA_020718945.1 Lamprocystis purpurea
CGCCGGCGTCTCGCCGGCTACTGGGTCCCCCGGCGTCTCGCCGGGCGGCACCTAGCCACTCCCCTAACCACCTTTCTTTGTGGTATAGGCGCTGGCCCGCCCGCTCTTACCGGTGACATTGCGAGAATTGACCAGCTCTGCACAACTCGCGGCGTATTCGGTCACCTCTTCCAGGGTCCCGCGGTGTAGCCCGGCCATCTCGGAGCGCCCACAGGACAGGACATAACGGTACCAGTCCCCACCCTGGCCCCCCTCAGGCCCCACCGCCAGCTCGACGCTGGTGACCACATACCGGGACCCGAATCTCAGGGTCGGGGTTTCGTCGTTAGGCTGGGGTTTGAGGCCCGCAGATGGGTCCTGGGCGACTTCCCGGGCGGGCGGTCTCTGGGGCACCTGGCTGACGCTGATGGCCGACCCCTTGAACAGGTGCCCATTGAGCTCGGCGACTGCCCGCTCGACGTCGGCAGAACTCAGATCGAAGTAGCCGTGGCCCTCCACCCCCAGGTGGGGTTCGGCCGAGAACAGCGCTAGGTGTTGAATCGAGCCGTAGGCGGAGAAAAGGTCCAGGATGTCCGCTTCACTCGTCTCGGTGGGGAAATTGCTGACGCGCACCGTCGCCATGGGGTGGTTAGGCGGGGTTGGTGTCGGGTCCATTTGGTCCATAAGAACGACCGCATTGTGCTGGGTGGAGGGCCGCCGCGAGGTGCAGCGCTGTGGCCGCGAAGCGGGCCTGGCGGGTGCCGGGCCTGTCTCGCAGATCTTGAACCCTGACTACATTGGGGCTGTTTGGCGAAAACAAACAGACAGGGGCGCCCATTGTATGGGTCCCGCCTGGTGAGACGGCTCTGCTTTGGTGCGTTCGACTCGGAGGGATGCACCGCCATGGCGCAGGAGTGGGCCGGCCTCCTGCTCGCAGGCCAGCCGCCGCACCGCGCCGTTGCACGCTGCCCTAGCAGCGACCCCGAAAGGCACAGGGTTTGCATAGCACGCGCACCCTTTACCTAACACGAGGTCGCTATGGAACAACTGCACACGGGTACCGACGTACTCTTCATCCTGATCGGGGCCGTGATGGTACTCGCCATGCACGCCGGGTTCGCCTTCCTGGAACTCGGCACGGTGCGGGCTAAGAACCAGGTCAACGCCCTGGCCAAGATCATGAGCGACTTTGCAGTCTCGACCATCGCCTACTTCTTCGTCGGGTACGCCGTGGCCTACGGGGTAGACTTCTTCTCCCCCGCCGGGGTGCTGGCCGAGCGCAACGGCTACGACCTGGTCAAGTTCTTCTTCCTGCTCACCTTTGCGGCGGCCATCCCGGCCATAGTCTCCGGCGGCATCGCCGAGCGCGCCAGGTTCCACCCCCAGTTGCTGGCCTCGGCGTTGATCGTCGCCTTGCTCTATCCCTTCTTCGAGGGCATCGCCTGGAACAACAACTTCGGCGTCCAGGCCTGGCTCGAGGCGACCTTCGGGGCCAAGTTCCATGACTTCGCCGGCTCCGTGGTGGTGCATGCGGTGGGCGGCTGGATCGGGCTGGCGGCGGTCCTGTGGCTGGGTCCCCGTCACGGCCGTTACCGCGCCGACGGGGCCATGACCGCCCACCCGCCGTCCTCCATCCCCTTCCTGTCCCTGGGGGCCTGGACCCTGACGGTGGGCTGGTTCGGATTCAATGTCATGTCCGCCCAGACCATCGACGCGGTGAGCGGCCTGGTGGCGGTCAACTCCCTGATGGCCATGGTCGGAGGCATCCTGGCGGCCCTGGTGGTGGGCAGGAACGACCCGGGCTTCCTGCACAACGGCCCCCTGGCCGGGCTGGTGGCGGTGTGTGCCGGCTCCGACCTGATGCACCCCATGGGTGCGCTGGTGGTGGGGGCCGTGGCCGGGGCCCTGTTCGTCTACGCCTTCACCCTGACCCAGAACCGCTGGAAGATCGACGACGTACTAGGCGTCTGGCCCCTGCACGGCCTGTGCGGGCTCTGGGGCGGCATCGCCGCAGGGATCTTCGGGGCCACTGCCCTGGGGGGCCTGGGTGGGGTGTCCTTCGGGGCCCAGTTGCTCGGCACCCTGGGCGGGGTGGTCATCGCCTTCGGCGGCGGTGCGGCCATCTACGGGGTCATCAAGGTGGTCATGGGCCTGCGCCTGTCCCAGGAGGACGAGTACATGGGCGCGGACCTGAGCATCCATCGGATCACTGCCCAGCCGGACTACAACCGCGGGGAGGTTTGATGGGGTAAGCTCCTAGCTACTAGCCGCTAGAAGCTAGTAGCTAGTAGCTAGAAGCTTCGTGCAGCAACACCCCCCGGTGCCCAGCCCCATGCCCCACCTGTTCGTCAGCCTCACCGCCCACGGCTACGGCCATCTGGCCCAGGTCGCGCCGGTGCTGTCGGAACTGGCCCGGCGCCTGCCCGGGCTGCGCCTGACCCTCCAGGCGGACCTGGACCCGGGGCTGGTCCGCTCCCGCCTCCCGGCGGGGACGCGGCACCTGCGGGAGGCGATGGACCTGGGGCTCATCATGGATGGCCCACTGGTCACCCGCTGGGATGAGAGCCTGGCGGCCTATGAGCGCTTTGTGGCGGACCAGGACCAGCACCTGACCCGGCAGCGGGCGACCCTGGCCGCTGACCCACCGGACCTGGTCCTGGGCGACATCCCTTGGGTGCCGCTGCTCGCGGCGCGGTCCCTGGGGATTCCCGCCGTGGGCCTGAGCTCGCTGAACTGGTACGACATCCTGACCGAGTCCCCGGTCGGGCCCCAGGTCCCCCGGGCCCTGTCCGAGGCCCTGCGCCAGGGCTATGCCGCCTGCGACCTGTTCATCCGTCCCGCCCCCAGCATGCCCATGGCCTGGCTCCCCAGGGCCAGGGATGTGGGGCCCATCGCGACGCTCCGCCCCGGGGACCCCGATGGGTTGCGCCGCCGCCTGGGTCTGGTGGCGGGGCGGCCCCTGGTCCTGGTCCAGTTCGGCGGCTTTCCCGGCCTGGACCCCCTGGCCGACTGGCCCCTGTCCGAGCGTTTTCATTGGCTGGCGGCGGACCTGCCGGGGGGCGGCCGGGCCGATGCCACCGCCCTGGCGCCCCTGGGGCTGGGCGTCCCCGACGTGCTGGGGGCCTGCGATGCCATGATCGCCAAGCCCGGCTACGGGACCTTCGCCGAGGCCGCCTGCCACGCTATCCCGGTGCTCTATGTCTCCCGCCCCGACTGGCCGGAGGAGCCGCACCTGGTCCGTTGGCTGGCGGAGTTGGTACCGCTGCGGGAGATCGGGCTGTCCGACCTAATGGCCGGGCGCATCGCCGAGCCCCTGTCGGATATCCTGGCCGCCCCGCGCCCGGCCGCTACCGTACCCAGCGGGGTCGGCGAGGCGGCGGACCTGATCGGGGCCCTCCTGGCCGGGCGGGGCCAGTAGGTCGGTCCTCCCAATCCCGGGAGTCCTCAGGGAGACGCTGATGCAAGCCGTCCGTGGCTATAGTTGGCTCGCGCCCCGGGACTCGCAGGACGACCGACGCGCATGTTTCAGTGAGACTGGTTGAGCAGACCGGCGTGATATTCCAGGGCCCAGCGGGTCTTGGTCTGCTGCTCCAGGTCGCGCTCGGCCCCGGCCTCGGCCAGGAAGGCCATGAAGCCTGCGATGCCCACCGCCGCCTGGACCACCGGGACCTTGATGGAGACCTCCAGCAGCCGGTCCCCGTCGGCCCGATTCCACAGCTCCGCGGTCATGCGCCAGGGACAGGCCGGATCCTCGAACTTCCAGCGGTGGGCCTGCAGCGGGCCCAGGACGCGCAGGGAGCCGTAGTCGATGTGCTGCTGGCCTATGGTGGCCAGGAACTCCTCTTGCTCTTTGGTGAACAGCTTGGCGATGGCCTTGTCCCCGGCGACCACCTGCTTGATCAGACCCTTGGCCACGGGCATGGTCAGAGAGGCGGACTTGACCATGCCGGTCTCGCTGGCATCGGCCTCCAGCTTGAAGCCCTCGTACTCCTGCCAGCTCGCCGGGACCTCGGCGGGTATCACCGGGCGGAACTTGACCGTGCTGTCGTGGGCGTCGCCGACGATGCGCCGCGCCCGAGCGATCATGCCGGCCTTGAACAGGGCCAGGCCCGGGGTATCGAAGAAGTAGATGTAGCGCTCCTCGTCGTTGTCCACGGTCAGGCCGTAGCGGCTGAGCGCTGGGTCGATCTGGGCGTCGGGGATGGTGACCTTGATCTCGATGGCCTCGACGCCGACGACCTGGTTGGCAACCTGGTCGCGGGTGGCCGCGCCGCGTTCGGTGGAGTTCGACATGTTGGGGTGATCCTCTTTGGTGGTTTGGGGACGCCCAGGGGCGCCCTGTGGAGCATGGTCGATAGCGCCCGGATTGGGAAGGCTCATGCCAGCGGCAAGGCTTTGTATTGGGCTCTGTCTGCGTTACCTGTTGAGGATGGCCAAGCCATTGAAGTGACCCCGGTTTCCGTGGG
>DYRB01000042.1 GCA_020718945.1 Lamprocystis purpurea
CAGGTTGTACCAGAACCCGGTCGCCGACTGACCCTGAAATTCGACCACAACCGCGGGCCCGGCGTGCCCCTCGGGCTCGAAGATCCCGTCCAGGCGCCGCTCCAGGCCCTTGATGGTCAGGGAGCAGAAGCGGTAGTCGCCCTCCAGGCGACGGCCGCCGGTCAGTACCCGAAAGGCCTCAGGGCCGGCGGACAGAAAGAGGTAGATGGGGTGGTCGGTCTTCATGGCTCCAGCCTCAGCGGTACCCTGTCGCGTCCTCATCCTAGCATGGGGACTCGACCTGGGGGCGAAGCCCCAGCTTCGCGACGAGGAAAGACCAGGGCCCCCAATGCCAACCGCTGGGGACCCCGGTGCTGGTAGGAGCGGCTTTGGCCGCGACCGGCCCCCGCCGAGCGGCCGCGTCGCGGCTCAAGCCGCTCCCACGAGGCCCCTGGCCCCGGCGGCCCTGTGACCGGGTCGTGAAGCCCCAGCTCCGATCTTAGGACACCGCTCTGCGGTGTCACGCCTCGGCCGCGCTCTGCGCGGACTCCCCGCCCGCGGCGCAGAGCGCCAAGGGGTGCGTAACACCGCGGAGCGGTGTTACGAAGAGGATCGCCGGGGCATCTTCCTTGAGTCGGCGGGGGTAGTCGGCGTCGGCGCCGCTGAGGACCCAGATGGCGCGGCTGTGCCAGCGCTCGACGGCTTGGTAGTAGCTCCCAGTCGAGCCAGGCGAAGGGCGCTTGACCCGCTCGTCGATGGCCCCGGCCAGGGCCCCGACCAGCTCCCCGCCCCCGCCGATGATGCCGGCGAACAGGGCGGCCGGGGCCCGGACGCAGGGGACGCCCGGTTCGGCCCCGCAGCCGCAGGTCGAGACCAGCCGGCCCTCGGCGTCCGGGGCGATCACTCCCACCTGGGCTGGCCAGCGTCCTCGGTGTAGACCGCCCCTCCCGTTCGGCCAGGTCTGGCGCGGGCTACCCGGCGCGGCTCCGCACCAGGTCCGCGGCAATGGTCTCGTAGGCTTGGCGGATCTCGTGGGTCTTGGCGTCGGCGAGCTTGAGCATGTCCGGCGGCAGGCCCCGGGAGACCAGCTTGTCCGGGTGGTGTTGGCTGAGCAATCGGCGGTAGGCGCGTTTGACTTCGGTCTCGCTGGCCGTGCGCGGCACCCCCAGCACGGCGTAGGCCGTGGCCAGGGCGTCCATCGGGCGCCGCGCCGGACCCGGCCGAGGCCCGCCCCGGGGGCGCCATCCGGCGTCGGCACCCCCCGGCGGGACGCCGGCCCTGGCCCCCGCCCTGCCCTGGGCGCGCTTGGCCCGGGCCACCTCGTCGAGGCCGCGGAACAGGGCCTCGGAGAGCCCCAGGCGGCGGGCCATGTGCAGCAGCAGCCGTGTCTGCTCGGCCCCGAGGGCGCCATCCGCGTAGGCCATCTGGAACTGGATGTCGAGAAATAGCCGCAGGGGTAGGGAGCGCCCCTGCCAGTCGCGGCGCAGGGCGTCGATGACCTGGTCCAGGGGGAAGTCCGGGGCCTTGCCCTCGTTGAAGTGGCCTATGGCCAAGCGACGCTGCTCTGGGCCGAGTTGCAGCCGGGACATGACCGACTCGGCCAGGGCGATCTCGCCCTCGGACACCCGGCCGTCGGCCTTGGCCAGGTGGCCCATGACGGCGAACACGGCGTAGAAGAAGCCGCCCTGGACCTGGGGCTCGGGCCTGCGGTCACGCCCCGGGGCCGGGTGGAAGGGGTGGGGCACAGCACCGGTGAACCAGCGGTCCACCCCGTGCCCTAGGGCGACCCCCGCCAGGGCCCCCAGGGGTCCGCCCAGGGCTAGACCGACACCGCCTCCCAGGACTTTGCCGATCCAACCCATCTGGCCCATCTGGCCCATCTGGCCCATCTGGCCCGCGCGGCGAGCGTCCCTTACTTGCCTTTGAGGTACTGGTCGTCGCTGAAGGAATAGACCCAGCCCGGGCGCTCGGCCACCAGCACCACCATGATCCAACCGTTGAGCATGGCCTCGGGCAGGAACATCAGGGGGAAGAAGGGCAACACCGTCTGGCTGAGCTGGCCGAAGGTGTAGACGCCGTTGGCGACCAGCAGCCAGGTGGCGAGCCAGCCGGAGACCACAGCGGCCAGCCCGGCGGTGAGGAAGCCGTTGACCAGGACATAGATGAAAAACTGGCGGGGCAGGTAGGCGCGGATCAGGATCAGCAGGACTTGGGTCACAGTGATGGGCGCCAGGCCGCCCAGCAAGCCGTCCACGGCGAAGCCCGCCCAGTCCCCCCCGGTGTTCAGCATGACCCCGACCAGGGCGAGGCTGGAGGCGATCAGGGCCAGGGACCAGCCGAACATCAGGGTCGCTGCGGTCACCCCGAGCAGGTGGAAAGACAGGCCAGGCTGGACCTTGACCTGCATGGTCCACAGCAGCAACAGGGCGACGGTGAGGCCCAGGTAGACGTGGAGCAGCTCGGGGACACGCAGGCGCCGCCAGGGCGCCATCCGCAAGGCAGCGATCAGGGCCACCCCATAGACCAGGTTCAGCACCCAGACCAGGACCGGCGACAACAGGCCACTATCGATGCTCATGACGGGTGCTCCTGTGGAACTATACCCTTCGCAGGTGTTGCCCCTAGGGACCGGGGGCGGATAGCCGAGTACGATACCAGGGGAGGCCCGGTAAGCCGATGCGGTTTCGCAGACCCCGGCCCCTAAGGCCTGCCACTCACCCAAAACCCCCCGGGGAACCGATATGCGCCTGCGCAGGCTTGGAGACACACCCATCATGGTCAGCGGGCTCTGCCTCGGGACCATGACCTTCGGCGAGCAGAACAGCGAGGCCGAGGCCCACGCCCAACTCGACCTGGCGGTGGCCGCCGGGATCAACTTCATCGACACCGCCGAAATCTATCCGGTTCCGCCCCGGGCCGAGACCCAGGGACTGACCGAGCAGGCCATCGGCACCTGGATCAAGGCCCGCGGCGGGCGCGACAAGCTGGTCCTGGCCAGCAAGGTCGCCGGGCCCGGGGCCTGGGTTGGCTACCTGCGCGGGGGCGGCAACCGCCTGGACCGCGCCAACATCGCCGCCGCCCTGGACGCCAGCCTGGCGCGGCTCCAGACCGATTACCTGGACCTCTACCAGGTCCACTGGCCGGACCGCGAGACCAACTACTTCGGCAAGCTCGGCTACGAGCCGGCAGACGATGACCATAGCGTCCCGCTGTTGGAGACCCTGGAGGCCCTGGCCGAGCAGGTTCAGGTCGGCAAGGTCCGCCACATCGGGCTGTCCAATGAGACCCCCTGGGGGCTCATGACCTGCCTCAGGCTGGCGGAGCAGCACGGCCTGCCGCGCCCGGTGACTATTCAGAACCCCTACAACCTGCTCAACCGCAGCTTCGAGATCGGCCTGGCCGAGGTGGCGTTGCGCGAGCAGTGCGGGCTGCTGGCCTATTCGCCCCTGGGCTTTGGTGTCCTGTCCGGCAAGTACCGGAACGGGGTACGCCCACCGGGGGCGCGGCTCACCCTGTTCCAGCGCTTCAGCCGCTACTCCAACCCGGAGGCGGAGCGTGCCACCGGGGCCTATGTGACCCTGGCCAGACGCCACGGCCTGGACCCGGCCCAGATGGCCCTGGCCTGGGTGAACAGCCGCCCCTTCGTCACCAGCACCATCCTTGGGGCCACCACCCTGGACCAGCTCGCAAGCAACCTTGCGAGCCTGGAGCTATGTCTGTCGGAGGAGGTCATGGCCGAGATCGAGGCCATCCACCGCGGCCAGCCGAACCCGGCCCCCTGAGGTTCACCGGAAGCCCGCCCGGGCCGCATCCGCGACCAGCCCCGCCAGCCCGAGGCGCCCGCACTTGTATCCGGCCAGGCGGTTGGCCCGGTCCAGGGCGGCGGGCAGGGCCAGACCCAGCAGCAGGCCATCGATCACCGCGGCATTGAAGACGTCCCCGGCGCCCAGGGTATCGACCAACTGCTCCGGTGCCCAGGCGGTGGCCTGGGTCAGGCCGCCCGCCCGGGTCCAGCCGAAGGCCCCGGCATCGCCCCAGGCCAGGGTGCAGCACTCGGCGGTGGAACGACGTGCCTGTTCGGCGAGGAAGGGGCCCGGGTCCGCGGCCCCCAGGGCCAGGGCATAGGCACGGGAAAACAGGATCAGGTCGGGGCCCGCCGGCAATTGCTCGGTGCCGGGCCGGGCCTTCTCCAGTTCCACCGAGACCCGGACCCAGGGCAGGCGCTCTCGGACCAGGCGGATCATGGCCGCGGTATCGGCCGGGTTGCGCCCCTCGAAATGCACCCAGGCGCAGCGCCCCGCCCAGGCGGGGTCCAGGCCGTCGAGCCCGGCGGCCAGATCGGCCGGGGTCAGCTCGGGCAGGTCGCGGTAGTGGACTATGGTGCGGCTGCCGGTGGCCCGGCTCAGGGCGATATAGGAGGTGGGGGTGGTGCGGCCGGGGTGGGGCCGAGCCAGGCGGGTATCGACGCCTTGGCGGTGCAGGTCGGCGAGGATTGGCCCGCTGGCCGGGTCGTCGCCCAGGGTCCCGGCCCAGGCACAGGACCGGCCGAGCTGGTTCAGGACGACGAGGGTGTTGGTGACATTGCCGCCGCGCACCTGGCGTTGGGCCAGGGCGCGGACCTCGGCGTCTTCGGGGGGGTAGGCCGCGACCTCGTTGACGATGTCGAGGGTCGCGACCCCGACCCCGAGGATCCAATGGCAACCGGCTCCGGGGTCGGCGGGTACTTCAATCACGCCGGGCCTTAGTCATCCCGGGCGAGACGAAACCCCAGCATGTTGATGCGCGTGTCCGGGGCGAACTGGGTCCGGGCGGGGCTGCGCATGGACTTGGCCGGCTTGTTGAACGCGCCGCCGCGGGCCACGCGGGCCTGGCAGGGCTCTTGGTTCCAGGCCGAACCGTCGGTCGGCGCCCTGTCGTAACTCGGCCGGTAGCAGTCGGCGGTCCACTCCAGGGCGTTGCCGGCGGTATCGTAGAGCCCGAAGGGGTTGGGTTCGAAGCTCCCCACCGGTGCGGTGGAGCGGGCATCCCAGGTGGTGCCGCAGTCGAAGCACAGGGCGCGGGCGGCCTCCGGGGCATAACCCCACCAGTAGGCCGACTTGGTGCCGCCGCGTGCAGCGTATTCCCACTCCGCCTCGCTCGGCAGGCGATAGCGTTGGCCGGTCTGGCGCGACAGCCACTGGGCATAGGCCTGGGCATCCTCCCAGCTCACATCGACCACAGGCCGACGCCCACGGCCCCAGCCGAAGTCGTCGGGGAAGCGCCGTCCGGCGGCCCGCACGAAGCGGTCGTAGTCGGCGAAGGTGACCTCGTTGGTGCCGATCAGGAAGCTGCCGACCGTGACCTGATGTTCGGGCTGCTCGTCGCGCTCCCCGCCCATGCTGCGGCTGCCCATGGCGAAAGTCCCCCCGGGCAGGGCGACCATCAGCGGACCGGCGGTCCCGTCGGAGAAACGGTCGCGCACCGTGCGCAGCACTATCGGCTCGGCGTCGGGCGTCGCCGGGACGGGCTCGGTTGCGACGGCCCGGTCGCCGGTGACGCCGGCGGGGGCAATGGCGGGGACATCGGCGGCCGGCGGCGAGCCCAGGCCATGACCGATGAAGCCGTTCACTCCCAGGTAACCGACACCTGCCGCAACCGCGATGCTCAGCCCCAGGCCGACCCCGGCCAGGAAGGCCGGTAGGTGACTGGGGGGCGCGGCAGCACCGCCTTCCTGGGCCTCCCCGCGACCGGCGTCCGTGCGCCGCTCCAAGATGCGCACGCGCAACTCGTCGCGCTCCTGCTCCAGGTCCGCGACGGTCTTGTGCTCGCTGGCCAGGGCCGTTTCCTTACGCCCCAGGTCCTGGCTCAGGGTTTCTACGGCCCGGTGCTCGTCCTCAATGGCGTCTTCGAGGCGCCGACACTCCTGGGAGATGCTGTCCAGGGTGCGGTCTTTCTCCGCCAGGGCCCGGCGCAGGGCATTGATCTCCTGCTCCAGGGCAAGCTGGTCCGCCGCCCTGCGACTGTCCTTGGGCAACTCCCGCGACTTGGGCGCGGCGACCTGCTGACGCAACTGAGCGATCTCCCGGTCTGCCTCGACCCGCACCCGCGCCAACTCCCGGCGCAGTTCCGTGAGGTTGGTCGAGGACACCGGGCCCTGCCCGTCCTCAAGCTCAGACATGATCTTCAGCATCGTATGAATGCCCCGCTCGGGTGCGTAGCAGGTTGATCTTCACTGGGGGTACTGAGACGCCGCTCACATGGGGTGTTTTATACACTGGATTGCCGCACCTGCGCCATGGTTTGTCGTCAGATCCTTCCGTAAGTGCCAGTCTAAACCCCGAGGCCCGCCCCCGGCTGGACCGGAAGCCGTCCCCCGGCGGGGCGGCGTTGCCGCCGGTCACCCCCCACCCGCACAGAGGCCGATCAGCTCCGGTCAGTGCCCCTGGGGTCGCAGGGTGAGGGTATCGCCGCGCTGGATCAACTCGAAGCGCTTGAGATAACTCATCCCCAGCAGCACCTCGTCGCCCTCCATACCGGGCAGGACCGTGGCGGGGACCCGCTCCGCCGTCAGTCCGCCGAGGCTGACGCTGCCCAGCCGGGTGGACCAGGTCTCCACATCCCCGTTGGCCGTTCGCCCTATGCCCCCGGGTTGCAGGGTCAGCTTGAGGCGCCGCGCCAGGTCCAGGGGCAGGGCGACCTGGGTGGCGCCGGTGTCGAGCAGGAATACCACCGGGTGGCCGTTTATGGCCCCAGCGGCCACATAGTGCCCGGCGCGGTTGCGTTGCAGCACCACCTGCGGCACCCCGTTGGGCCCAGCCTGCGCCTGGGGGGTGCGGTTGGGGTTGCGCGCCCCCTCGATGAAATCCTGAAACAGCATCACCACGATGATCAGGCCCACCGCCCAGGCCCCCAGCAGCATGACCTTGCCCAGTCGCGAGGGCAGGTCTTCCGGGGGCGGCTGTTCACTCATCGCGGCTTGGGGTCCTGGGTGCGGGCGGGGCATCGGCCGTGCCCCGGGGCGACCGCGGCGCGGGGCACGGCGGCGGCCCCGTAGCGGGTCAGCGGGTCGGGGCTGGGACCGGGCGTGCCGCGGCGGCCGGGGCGGGTTGCCGAGACTGCTCCAAATGGGTGCGGAAGTAGGCGGCCACGCTGCGCCCGTTGGTCTCCACGTCATAGACCCTCCAACCCTCGGCGGCGCGGTACATGCGGAAGGTCAGCTTGGCCGGGTAGGCCCCCGGACGCATGATCCCGACCGGGACCTTGACCGAGCCACCGGGCCCGGGGCGCGGGCGCAGATAACGCACCTGCTGGCCGTCGTACTTGGCCATCTGGGTGGCCAGGGAGGTCAGGAAGTTGGATTCGATCTTGGCCGTCAGGGCCTTGCGGTCCTGCTCGCCCATGCCCGCCCAGGCCGGACCGGCGACCCATTGGGCCATGTAGGCGAAATCGAAGTAGGGGGCGATTTCGCGATCCAGGAAGGCGGCGGCCTGGAGCTTGTTGGGGGCGTCCTTCTGTCCCAGGTAGGCGATCAGCTTGTCCATACCGGCCTTGAGGGCCTCGGCGGCCTCGGCACCGGGAACCCGGTCCGGGGCCATGCGATGGGCTGCGGCGCCGGGGAGCCGGTCGGGGGCCATGCGGGGGGTTGCGGCGCCCGGCCCGTAGCCGGTCCAGCCGGGATGGACCTGGGCCTGGGCGCTACCCGCCACCAGGGCGAGGAGTGCAAACGGCAGCCAGTGACGATGGGTCATGGTGTTCCTCCAGATAGTTCTGACAGTACCCGAGGGACATCCCCGGACCGGGACCCAGGGTGCCAACGAAGCCCCGTAAAAGCAACCGTATCCGGCGGGCCGTCCGGCGGCGCCGTCCCCCGATTCACCGCCGCTCAGGGTGCAAGGTCCAGGTATTCGTCCGCCCGGCGCGCATCGCCCCGTACCCGGTGGGCCGGGTAGCGGGTCTCGTTGATGGCGATCTTGTCGTAGGCCGCAGCGATGGGGTCTATGCCCAGGCGCTGACAGAGCCGGATCAGGTAGATCAGGATGTCTGCCACCTCATGGGCGACGGCCTGCCGCTTGTCCGGGGCCAGGGCAGTGCTCTGGGCTTCCGTTAGCCACTGGAAGTGCTCCAGGAGTTCCCCACATTCGCCGGCCAGGGCCATGGAGAGGTTCTTGGGGGAGTGGAACTGCTCCCAGTCGCGCTCCCGGGCAAAGGCGAGCAGGCGGGCGTCGAGTGCGGCCAGACTGTCCGGCGGCAGGTCTTGGGGTGTCGGGCAGGGGTCGTCGGTAGTCATAGCATGGGCTCCTGGGCTTGAGGTCGGGCGGCGATTATCCCCCGGCCCGGCGCCCTGCCAAGGCGCGGACCTGCACTGTCCAGCCCCCAGACCGCGCGCCCCTGGTCCCAGGTTGGACCCTCTGCGTACAATGCCGCCGGTCCGCGGCGGGCCCCGACCGCCCCAGGCACTGTCCGAACCCCCGGAGTCGCCCCATGATCGTCATCAAGCCCCGCCTGGTCTGGATTGCCCTGGCCCTGGGCTACGCCCTGCTCGCAGCGCTGAGCCTGATCCTGACCGCCTGGCTGGACCTGCGCCCCTGCCACCTGTGCATCTTCCAGCGCCTGCTGTTCATGGTCCTGCCCCTGCTGGCCGCCGCTGCCGCCCTGGCCCCGGCGGCCAGTCTGGTCCGGCGCCTGGCGGGCCTGCTGGTCGGTCTGGGTGCCGCCTGGGGCCTGGGGGTGGCCAGCTACCAGAGTTGGCTCCAGGCCCAGCCCCTGGGCACCCTGTCCTGCGTCGGCGGACAGCCGGGGCTGATCGAGGGCCTGGTGGACTGGCTCGGGGCCCAGGTCCCGTCCCTGTTCCTGGTCACCGGCTATTGCGAGGATCTGGCCCTGGTCATCCTCGGCCTGTCCCTGGCCAACTGGGCCCTGGTCGCCTTCGCCGCCGGTCTGGTCGCAACCGCCTGGGCCCTGTGGTATGACCGCCGTCCCTGACCCTTCAACCTGGAAAGAGTCATTCGGCCGCAAATGAACGCAAATTTACGCAAATGGGTCAGTCGGTTAGGCGCAGTTCGCAGGTCACCCGCAGGGTGAACCGAAGACCGACACAAGTCCTTGTTTATTTGCGTCTATTTGCGTTCATTTGCGGCTCAACTGCTTTTCTTTGGTTCAACCCACTACCCCGAGGAGATTCCCCATGCCCATGACCCGCCGCCGCTTTCATCGCCTGCTCCTGGGTGCCGCCGGGGCGGCACTGGTGCCCAACCTGGTGCCGACCCTGGCCGCCGAGGCGCAGCTCCAGGAGGGCCGGGACTGGCGGCCCATCACCCCCCCGCGGCCCGGCGCCGTGCCCGGCAAGCTCGAGGTCCTGGAGTTCTTCTCTTACGGCTGCCCCCATTGCGGGGATTTCAACCCGGTGGTCGAGCCCTGGGCCAAGCACTTGGGTGCAGACCTGAGCTTCCGCAGGGTCCCGGTGACCTTTGGCCGCGCCCCTTGGGCGGCCCTGGCGCGGCTCTATTTCGCCCTGGAACTCTCCGGCGACCTGGCGCGGCTGGACCAGGCCGTGTTCACCGCGGTCACCAAGGATAAGCGCAACCTGTTCACCGACGCGGCGATCCTCGCCTGGCTCGGCGGCCAGGGGGCCGACACCGCCGCCTTCGGGCCCCTGCTTGGGTCCTTTGCAGTGGCCACCCAGTTGGCCCAGGCCGAGGCATTGGCGCGGGACTTCCAGATCGACTCGGTTCCGACCCTGGTGGTGGACGGCCGCTATGCCGTAGTGGGGCGCGAGGCCAAGGGGTTCGCCGACCTGTTGGCCATCGCCGACGGCCTGATCGTTAAGGCCCGCGCCGCCGGCCAGGGCTGAATCAGGGCCGCGGCCGGCCCATCAGACCGGGGCGGCCGGCGCCGGTGCCGGCCAGCCCTCCGATCAATCCTTCACAGGTTCCAGCAGGGCCATGGCCTCACGAAGGTTCTCCCTTGATCTGGGGCGCGAATCGTCTTAGCGTGTCGGCCTTTGTCTTCACGGGATACCGGGCCAGGGTCCGCAGTCCCTCGGCCCACACGGGGTGCGCTCGCCATGAACTATGTCAGTACCCGCGGGGGCGTGGCCCCGGTGGACTTCGCCCAGGCCGTGATGATGGGCCTGGGGACCGACGGGGGCCTGCTGGTCCCCGAAACCATCCCCCAGGTCGATGCCAAGACCCTCACCACTTGGGCCCGCCTGCCCTTCGCGGACCTGGCCTTGGAGGTCCTGGCCCCCTTCGTCGGGGACGCCATCCCCCGCGACGACCTGGCCGGGCTGATCCGCCGCTCCTACGCGACCTTCAGCCATCCGGAGGTCACCCCGGTGGTGGAGGTGGGCGAGCAGCGCATCCTGGAGCTGTTCCACGGCCCCACCGCGGCCTTCAAGGACGTGGCCCTGCAACTGCTGGGCAATCTGTTCGAGTACTTGCTCTCCCGCGACGGGGGGCATATCAACATCGTCGGGGCCACCTCCGGGGACACCGGCTCGGCCGCTATCGCCGGGGTGCGCGGCAAGGCGCGCATCGAGATCTTCATCCTCCACCCCCGCGGCCGGGTCTCGCCCATCCAGGAACGGCAGATGACCACGGTGCTGGACCCCAATGTCCACAACATAGCGCTCCGCGGGACCTTCGACGACGCCCAGTCCCTGGTCAAGGGGCTGTTCAACGACCTGGCCTTCAAGGACCAGTACCACCTGGGGGCGGTCAACTCCATCAACTGGGCGCGCATCCTGGCCCAGACCGTCTACTACTTCTACGCCTGGGGTCGGGTGAGCGGCGGTGACCCGTCCCGGACGGTGGACTTCGCCGTGCCCACCGGCAACTTCGGCGATGTCTTCGCCGGCTACCTGGCCCGGCGTATGGGGCTGCCCATGGGTCGGCTGATCATCGCCACCAACCGCAACGATATCCTCAGCCGCTTCGTCCACACCGGCGTCTATGCCGCCGGCGAGGTCCACCCGACCCTGTCCCCGGCCATGGACATCCAGATCGCCTCGAACTTCGAGCGCTATCTCTACTACCTCCACGGCGAGGACCCGGCGGCGGTGCGCGCCCTGCTGGAGACCATGCAGCGGACCGGCCACCTGGCCGTGGGCGAGACCCTGCACCGGGCCGTGACCGCCGACTTCGAGGCCGCCGCGGTGGACGACGCCGCGACCCTGGAGCAGATCCGCGCCACCCATGCCGCCACCGGCTACATCCTCGACCCCCACACCGCGGTGGGGGTGAGGGCCGCCGCCGGCCGGCCCGGCTGTGTCTGCCTGGCCACTGCCCACCCGGCCAAGTTCAACGAGGCGGTGACCGCGGCCATAGGCCGGGAGGCCCCGCCGCCGCCCTCCCTCCAGGGGCTGATGGACAAGCAGACCCGGTGCAGCGTACTCCACAACGATGCCGGGCAACTCAAGGAACACATCCGCACCACCCTGGCCGCCCGGGCCCGCGCCGGTACTGAGGTCTGAGGCCGCCATGGACTCAAGCCCAGGCCGTTACGTCCGCATCCTCGACACCACGCTACGCGATGGTGAGCAGACCCAGGGGGTGTCCTTCAACCCCCAGGAGAAGCTCAGCATCGCCAAGGTCCTGCTGGAGGCGGTGCGGGTGGACCGCATCGAGGTCGCCTCCGCCCGGGTCTCGGCCGGCGAGCTGGACGCCGTGTCCCAGATCATCGATTGGGCCCAGGGGGTGGGGCTGGCCGACCGGGTCGAGGTGCTGGGCTTCATCGACCATGGCCAGAGCGTGGACTGGATCCGCCGCGCCAAGGGCCGGGTCATCAACCTGCTGGCCAAGGGCAGCGAGAAGCACTGCCGCTGCCAGTTGGGCAAGGACCTGGACGGCCACGCCCGGGACGTGCGCGAGGCCATCGAGACGGCCCTGGGGCGCGGGCTCAAGGTCAACCTGTATCTGGAGGACTGGTCCAACGGCTACCGGGACAACCCTGACTATGTCTACGGCTTCATGGACCGCTTGGCCGACCTACCGGTGGGCGACTTCATGCTACCGGACACCCTGGGGGTCATGACCCCGGACCAGGTGCGCGCCGCCTTCGCCGACATGGGGGCCCGCTGGCCGGACTGCGCCTTCGACTTCCATCCCCACAACGACTATGGCCTGGGCACCGCCAACGTCATGGCCGCCGCCCAGGCCGGGGCCACGGCGGTGCACTGCACCGTCAACTGCCTGGGGGAGCGGGCCGGGAACGCCTCCATGGCCGAGGTGGTGGTGAATCTGCGCGACCAACTGGGCCTGGACCTCGGCATCGACGAGACCCACCTGGCCCGGGTCAGCGAGTTGGTGGCCTACTTCTCCGGCAAGCGGGTGGCGGACAACGCCCCGGTGGTCGGGGCCGATGTCTTTACCCAGACCGCCGGCATCCACGCCGACGGGGACAAGAAGGCGGCCCTCTACCAGACCCGCCTGTCCCCGGAGCGCTTCGCCCGGGCGCGCAAGTACGCCCTGGGCAAGCTGGCGGGCAAGGCCTCCCTGGCCAAGAACCTGGAGCGGCTGGACATCTCGCTGTCCGCCGAGCACCAGGCCAAGGTCTTGAAGCGCATTGTCGAACTGGGGGACTCCAAGCGGGTCATCACCACCGACGACCTGCCCTTCATCATCGCCGAGGTCCTGGAGACCGGCGACCACGGCTACTGCGAACTGCTCGCCTGTACCTTCACCAGCAGCCTGGGGCTGACCTCCACCGCGAGCCTGCGCCTGTGCGTCCAGGAAGAGGAGTTCAGCGCCGCCGGCAGCGGCAACGGCGGCTTCGACGCCTTCACCAACGCCCTGGGCAAGATCCTGAAGAAGAAGTCCCTGGCCCTGCCCGAGCTGACCGACTTCGAGGTCCGCATCCCCAAGGGCGGGCGCACCGATGCCCTGACCGAGTGCATCATCACCTGGGCCGACGGGGCCGGGGAGATCCGCACCCGCGGGGTCCATACCAATCAGGTCTTCGCCGCCATCAACGCGACCCTGCGGCTGGTCAACATCCTGATCGACCGCGGCATCGGGGCAGGCCCCCGGGAGGCGGCCGGCCCTGCCGCCTGACCCTGGGGCCCGCCGCCGGCAATTCCAAATTTGAGACCAACACCCGGCGCAGCGGCCGGAAACACCGTGGGAG
>DYRB01000043.1 GCA_020718945.1 Lamprocystis purpurea
CTCCTGCCTCCTCCGGGGACTTCCACGTCCCTGTGGGTCGGACGCCGGTGGACCCGGTGCCGGCCGGAGGCCAGCGGTCCGAGTCGTGCCAGCGCCCCGGGTGGGAGCGGCTTCAGCCGCGACTCAGCCAGGGCCTAGTGGGGTGTCCCAGCGGGTAACACCGACACAAAAAAAGGGGGCGCCGAGGCGCCCCCTTTTCGTCGTGCGGTCGTGCGCTCGATCAGGCGTCGAGGTTGTCCAGGGCCTTCTGGAAGCGGTTGGCGTGGGACCGCTCGGCCTTGGCCAGGGTCTCGAACCAGTCGGCGATCTCGTCAAAGCCCTCGTCCCGGGCGGACTTGGCCATGCCGGGGTACATGTCGGTGTACTCGTGGGTCTCGCCGGCGATGGACGCCTTGAGGTTCAGCCCGGTGGGGCCGATGGGCAGGCCGGTGGCGGGGTCGCCGACGGCCTCCAGGTACTCCAGGTGACCATGGGCGTGGCCGGTCTCGCCCTCGGCAGTGGAGCGGAACACGGCGGCGACGTCGTTGAAGCCCTCGACATCGGCCTTGGCGGCGAAGTAGAGGTAGCGGCGGTTGGCCTGGGACTCGCCGGCGAAGGCGGCCTTCAGGTTGTCTTCGGTCTTGCTGCCTTTCAGATCCATCGTGATCTCCTCGGTCTTGCGACGCAGTGATGGGTGGGTAGGTTGCTGCTCAAGCGGGGGCAACCTTAGCGCCTGGTCCGAACATCAAGAAATTGTTTGTGCCAATGGCGCCGATAGTCCGGTCTTATGGGCCAGCCTTATGAGCCGGTCCCCAGGTAGGCGACCCCGGCGAGGGCGGCGGCGTGGACCGCCTCTGCCAGGGCGGAGACGGTGTCCAGGCGCGGGAAGGACTTGCGCCAGGCCAGGGCCACCCGGCGCTGGGGGGCCTTGCCGCGGAAGGGGCGCACGCAGACCAGGTGCTCGGAGAAGCGGTCGGCCCCGGCGGCGGTCTGGGGCAGTATGGTAATGCCCACGCCGCTGGCGACCATGCAGCGGATGGTCTCCAGGGACCCACCCTCGAGCCGGCGCTGCATGCCGGCGGTGCCGCTCGCCGACTGCAGGCATTGGGGACAGACCTTGAGGATCTGGTCGCGGAGACAGTGCCCCGGGCCCAGGAGCAGGACGTTCTCCTCGCCCAGGCGGTCGGGGTCTATGGCCGACTCCGCCGCCCAGGGGTGGGAACTGGGCAGCAGGACCACGAAGGGCTCGTCGTACAGGGGGCGGGTCAGGATACCGGGCTCGTCGAAGGGCAGGGAGACGACGATGACGTCCAGGTCGCCGCGCTTGAGGCGCTCGGCCAGGGTGGCGGTGAAGTTCTCCTCGATCACCAAGGGCATGTCCGGGGCCAGTTCCATGACCAGTGGGATGAGTTGGGGCAGCAGGTAGGGCCCGACGGTGTAGATGGCTCCGAGGCGCAATGGTCCGGACAGGGCCTTGGCGCCCTGGCGTGCCAGGCGCTTGACGCCCTCGGCCTCCTCCAGGACCCGCTGGGCCTGGGCGACGATCTCCTCGCCGATGCTGGTGATGGTCACCTCGCCGCCGCCGCGTTCGAACAGGCTGACGCCGAGTTCGTCCTCCAGCTTTTTGACCGCGACGCTCAAGGTCGGCTGGCTGACGAAGCAGGTCTCGGCGGCACGGCCGAAGTGCCGCTCCCGGGCGACGGCTACCACATAGCGGAGTTCATTCAGGGTCATCGGGGGGGCACCGAACCTGGATGGATGGGCTGCCAGCAAAGACGGGCTGGCTATTGTCCGGCGGGCCGCGACCTGTTAGAACCGCATAAACCCAGCGTGTGCACCACCGTGGGCCGAACTATAGCCCGAAACGCCCGTCGCGGTAGTGGTTATGACAGCGCCGTTGCGGTCCCTGGCGCGACCCACACTCCCATCCCCGCCCGAGGTCCAGGCCCATGCCCCGCGTGCTCCAGATTACCGATACCCACCTGTACGCCGATCCGGATGGCTGCTTGCTCGGTCTGCCCACCCGGCGGTCCTTCGAGGCGGTCCTGGCCCTGGCTCGGGTCCTGGCCGACGGGCGCGAACCTGATGCGGTCCTCCTGTCCGGGGACCTGGTCCACGACGAGCGCCCCGAGGGCTATCTGTACCTCAGAGGCCGCATGCAGGACCTCGGCATCCCCTTCCACGCAATACCGGGCAACCATGACCGGGTGGGGCTCCTGGCCGGGCACCTGGACCCGGGGGCAGGGCAGCGGGTGCGCGGGGTGCTGGTCGGCGGCTGGCACCTGGTCCTGCTCGATTCGACCCTTCCCGGCGAGGACGGCGGGCGCCTGGGTCCAGACGGCCTGATGGCCTTGGATCTAACCCTGGGTGCTTGCCCTGGGCTGCCTACCCTGGTCTGCCTGCACCATCAGCCGGTACCGGTGGGCAGCCCTTGGCTGGATGGCATCGGCTTGGCGGACGGCGAGGCCTTGCTCGCCGTGCTTGCGCGCCATGCGCAGGTGCGCGGGGTGGTCTGGGGTCATGTCCACCAGGAATTCGACGGGGTCAGGTCCGGGCTGCGGCTGTTGGGGACGCCCTCGACCTGCGTCCAGTTCCTCCCGGATAGCGCCGATTTCGCCCTCGATACCCGTACCCCGGGGCTGCGCTGGCTGGATCTGCTCCCGGACGGGGACATCGAGACACAAGTCGTGCGTCTGGCGGCTTACCCCGACCCCATAGACCTGCGTCAGACCGGGTACTGACACCGGGTCTGGGCTACGCAGGGGGACTGAGGTCGATTGCTTGCAGGTCGGGCGGAGAGGGCCGAGACCCGGGCCGCGGGTCGGGGATGGGATGGGATGGGATGGACTGGGTGCTCAGGAAGCGGCGGATAGGGACCTTTTCGCCCAGAGCCGTTGCAGGCCGCTGAGCGCGTCGAAGAAGCCCTGCTCGCTGTCTGCCAACTCGATCTTGAGGTTGCTGCGACGGCGCTCCACCAGGGCGACGCCTACCGATTGGCCTGCGTCGTCGGTCTCGGTGGCCTGGCGCGGGGTGCTCATGGGCGAGCGCTGACGGTAGCGCCGGGCGACGATGGGCTTGCCGAGGAGGCTAGTGCCGTTCAGTCGCTCGATGGCCCGCATGGCGAGCACGGCGGGGCGAATCTCCAGCAGGCCGTGAAGCTCGATGCCCCCTGTGTTGAGATCGGTGATGCGCAGGATGGAGCAGTCGCAAATGCTGCTGCCGATGCGAAACCAACGCGGGCAGTCCGCCTCAATGGCGTCTGAAACGAATGCCTTGAGCCCCTTGGCGGTCACGCGGGGGGGCAAACCACCCAGAAACACGACCACAGAGCCGCTCTTGCCACGCATGTATTGATCTCCTGGGACCTTTTCGATTCGGGAGTCTGGGCCCTGGGCGATCCGGTGTCGCCTTGGGAAGGACGAGGGGGAAAGATCCCCCGATGGCCGGGTTGCTACCCGGCCCTGTGCCTCCGTCTCGCCCGCCCGCCGGTGTGCGTGTGGGCGTTCGGGGGCCAAACGGCCGGAAAGTATACGGACTATTGGGGACAGATGTGCGACGGCCGCGTTACGCCCCGATCCTGCCTTTAATCGCCTAATAAAAATACCGACGAATCAGCGTGCTACGTGTATGTAAGCCGCTCAGAATGGGCTCGGCTCGGGCAAAGCCCGTCGCCGCAACGATTGCATCACATTAGAAGTTTAGAATAGACTGACGACTGGTTAGACTCAGGTCGGCATGCCATTGACCCTATCGTTGTACAGGTAAATGCCGGGCCCGTTCAGGCAGTGGGGCCCTCGCCAGCGTTGGGACACGAGCCTTTTTCTCTCAGCAACGAACCCCTGCCCGACCCTGCACGCGAAGTTAAGTGCTTGAAGAAACATGAAATTGTTATCCGCGTTTTCGCTGTCCGTGCTGATACCCGGCCAGTTTGGCCAACCGATCAATGCCCGGCTGGCGATGTCGTCCCCTGAAGCACTCGCGACGGAAGACCCACAGCCATGACACAGGCGCGACACCCGGGGGTGCAATTCGCAACCCTGCTGCTCTTCTGGATTCTGCTGAATGGCTCCCTCGCCCCCGACGTGCTGATCGTCGGGGTCATAGCTGCCGCAGCCATCACCCTGCTCCTGCCCGGCGCTATCCCGTTCTTCGGCCAGTTCCGCGGCAACAGGCCCGAGGCATGGGTCGCGGCCATCGGTTATTTCACCTATTTCTTCAAGGAGTTGGTCAAGTCCAACCTGCGCATCGCCGCGGTGGTGCTGGCCCCCTCCCTGCCGGTGAGTCCCGGCATCGTCAAGGTCCGCACCAAGCTAAAGACCCCCATGGGTCGGCTGCTGCTGGCCAATTCCATCACCCTGACCCCCGGCACCCTGACCGTGGACCTGGACGGGGACTGGCTGTACATCCACTGGGTCAGGGTGGAGTCCGTGGACATCGACAAGGCCACCGCTGAGATCGTCGCCGGCTTCGAGCGCTATCTGGAGGTCATGTATGGCTGAGGCACTCGTCTCCCTGGCGGTCCTGTTGGCCGGCCTGGCCTTTCTGCTCGCCCTGTGGCGCTTCCTCGCCGGGCCGACGGCAGCGGATCGGGTGGTCGCCTTCGACGTGATGACCGTCATCGGCATCAGCTTCATCGTGATCCTGGCCCTTTTGGAAGGGCGAGGTATCTACCTGGACGCGGCGCTGGTGTATGCCCTGCTGTCCTTCCTCGGGGTGATCGCGGTCGCCCGCTACCTGGAGCGGGGGTACTGATGGCGGGACTTCTCGATATCGTCGGCGGCCTGCTGATGGTGGGCGGGACGGCCTTCCTCGTCTTCGGCGGCCTGGGCCTGGTGCGCATGCCGGACCTCTTCAACCGTATCCATGCAGGGACCAAGGCGACCACCTTGGGCACCCTGCTCACCCTGGCCGGCGCGGCCTGTCTGCGCCCCGACTGGGGATGGAAGCTGCTCTTGATCGCGGTCTTCATCCTCTCCACCAACCCGCTCTCCGCCCAGGTCCTGGCCCGCGCCGCCCACCGCATCGGCGCCGCCATGTCCGTCAAGACCAGGGTGGACCGGCTGGAAGAAGACCAGGGGGCCTGATGATCCTGACCGCCATGACCCTGTTCCTGTGCGCCGCCATGATCGGCGCCGCCCTGTTCGCCGTGCTGGGGCGCAGCCTGCCCATCGCCATCCTGGCCGCCGGCCTGGTGAGCCTGGTCGCCTCGATCCTGTTTCTGGTCATGGCCGCGCCGGACGTGGCCATGACCGAGGCAGCCATCGGCAGCGGGTTGACCACCTTCCTCTTCTTCTTCGTCCTGGGCCGCGTCCGCCGGGGTGAAAATGATTAAGCGCGTCATCGCCCTGACCCTGCTCGCCGGGCTCGGTCTGCTGTTCCTCGGGTTGCTCCTCGACTACAGGCCGGACACGGACCTCAACCTCAGTGCCCGCTACTACGCCGAGCGCACCGCCCCCGACCTAGGGGCGGCCAACATAGTCACCGCCATAGTCGTCACCTACCGCGGCCTGGATACATTGGGCGAGGTGACGGTGCTCTTCCTCTCCGCCACCATAGTCGGACTGGTGCTGGCGCTCGGCCGGCGGCGCGGGCAAGCCCCGGCTGGGCTGGCCCCGGTGGGCGAGCTCCTGACCACAGGGAGCCGGATGCTGACCCCGTTGATACTGCTCCTGGGGGCCTATGTCTTCGTCAACGGCCACCTGACCCCAGGCGGCGGCTTCCAGGGCGGCGCCATCCTGGCCTCGGGTATCCTGCTGCTGTTGCTGGCGGACCCGCTGCGGCACTTTAGCCATGGCCTGATCTCCGCCGTCGAGTCCCTCGCCGGGGTCTTCTATGTCGCCATCGGCCTGGCGGGCCTGGTCTGGGCTGGGGGCTTCCTGGACAACCGCATCCTGCCCCTGGGCGACCTCGGGGCGCTGTTCTCGGCCGGGGCCATCCCGGTGATCTATTCCCTCATCGGCCTCAAGGTCGGGGCCGAGTTTGCCTCGATGCTGGCCAGTCTCGCCGAAACCGAGGAGCTGTGATGGTGGACATCTCCCTGATCGCCATGGCCACCGGCTTCGTGCTGATCCTCATCGGCCTCTATGGGGCCCTGACCAACGGCAACCTGCTGCGCATGATCGTCGCCTTCACCGTGGCCGATGCCGGGGTCAATCTGGTCCTGGTCTCCGTCGGCTACATGCGGGGCCGCACGGCGCCTATCCTCGACTCCGCCGTGCCGGCGGCCGAGGCGGTCGCCCGCATCATAGACCCGGTCCCCCAGGCCCTGGTGCTGACCGCCATCGTCATCGGACTCGGGGTGACGGCGCTCATGCTCGCCTATGCCTACCGGCTCTATGAGGCCAAGGGCACATTGGACATCGCCAAGTTCTCGGAGCTGAAATGGTAAGCGCCCTGTACATCCTCGCCGCGGCGCTCGGTGCGGCCTTCCTCCTGGGGCTGCTCCGCGAGGAACGGCGCGGCCTCGCCTACGGCCTGACGCTGGCGGCCCTCGGTTTCATGACCTGGGTCTCGGCGACCTGGGTCTGGGCCTTTGCCACCACGGCCCTGCCGCCGGTGGAGATCTTCACCGCGGGCACGCCCCCGCCCTTCGCCATCAACCTGCGCATGGGGATGGGCGAGGCGGCTCTGACCCTGCTGGTCAATCTGGTCGGCCTGGCCTCGGCCCTCTATCTGAAGGAGACCCTGCTCCAACTGGGTCGGCGGGCCATGGCGGTCCTGCTCATCGCCATCATGGCCCTGGCCGGGCTGATCCTCACCCGGGACCTGTTCAATCTGTTCGTCTTCATGGAGTTGATGGCCATCTCCACCGCCGGGCTCATCCTCCTGTCCGCCGACAGCCGGGCCCTGGGGGCAGGGTTCAAGTACCTGATCGTCTCCCAGGTGGTCTCGGTCCTGCTCCTGATCGGGATCATCTTCGCCTACCACGTCACCGGCACCCTCAACATCGACGGCATGGCGCAGGCCCCGGCCCTGCTGGCCACGGGGATCGGGGCCATCGCCGCCTTCCTGATCCTCATCGCCCTGATCGCGGAGCTGAAACCCTTCCCCGCCAACGGCTGGGCCCTGGACATCTACGAGTCCGCCCACCCGGCCTATGGGGCCATCTTCTCCGCCGCCTCCGGGGCCGCGGTGATCTTCGCGGTGGACAAGGTGCTCCCCATCGGGGGTGCGGCCTGGCTGCCGGTGGCCACCGGTGTCGGCATTGCCACCTTCCTGTTCTCGAATCTCCTGGCGCTGCCCCAGACCAACGACCGCCGCCTGCTCGGGTACTCCTCGGTGGGGCAGATCGGGCTGGTGCTGGCGGTGGTGGGCCAGCGCGATGTCCTGGGCGAGGCCTATGGGTTCATCGCCTTCGGTCTGCTGGTCTCCAATGCGGTGGCCAAGGCCGGGCTCTTCTGGCTCTCCGGGACCATCGAACAACGGGGCCTGACCGCCTGGGCGGTCCTGCGCCAGAGGCCCCTGGCCCTCTTCGCCTTCGTCACCTTCCTCTGCGTGCTGGTGGGGCTGCCCCCCTTCCCCGGCTTCTATGCCAAGTGGGAACTGGCGCGGCTGCTGGCGGGGGAGGGGCGCATGGCCCTGCTGGCGGCCATCCTGCTCGGGACCCTGATCGAGGCCGGCTACCTGTTCCGCTGGTTCGGCTATGCGATCAAGCGTGAGCCTGAGGCCGCAGCGGAAGGGCCGCGCATGCAGGGGGCTGGTTTGGCCACCGGCTGGAATCGGGCCCTGCCCATAGCCGCGGCCCTGGTGGCGGCCTGGGGCCTGGGTTTCCTGTGGGGTGACCTCTCCGGGCGGGGCAATCTCCTGCTCGCCCTGCCCCTGCTCTTCGCCCTGGCCTTCCTGGTGCTGGACTGGCTCCCCGCCTGGGTCAAGAACACCTTGGCCATCGGCGGTCTGACGGGCTTCTTCCTCCTGACCTGGCAGGAGTACGACCCCTTGCGGCTGATCTTCGCCGCCATCTTCCTCATCGGCGGGTCCGTCATCCTGCTCGCCAGCTACGAGACCAAGGGGCGGCGGATCGGCTTCTACCCCTCCGCCATGCTGATGTATGCCGGGTTGGTCATGCTGATCCGCGCGACCGACGCCTTCGGGTTCTTCGCGGCCTGGGAACTGCTCACCCTGGGCTCCTATTTCCTCATCCTGCGGGGCAAGCACTCCGAGCCCCATGCCCTGTCCTACATCCTGTTCTCCCTCGGTGGGGCCTTCGCCATCCTCGCCGGGTTCGCCCTGGCCGGACAGGGGGCAGTGCACCTGCCCCTCGACGGGCTGGCCAAGGTCGCGGAGCCTCTGGCCCCCTGGGTCTTCGTGCTGCTGGCCCTTGGGTTCATGACCAAGACCGCCTCCGTCGGCGTCCACATCTGGCTCCCCGGTGCCCATGCCGAGGCGGAGACCGATGTGTCCCCCATGGTCTCGGGCATCCTGCTCAAGGCCGGGCTCTACGGCTTCCTGGTCCTGCTCATGTCGATGGGGTCACAACGCCTTCATGGGGTGGAACTGACCCATGTGTTGCTCTGGATCGGCGCCCTCTCCGCCCTGGTCGGCAACCTGATGGCGGTCTTCCAGGAGGACGCCAAGCGCCTGCTCGCCTATTCCTCCATCGGCCAGATGGGTTATGCCCTGTTCGGCCTTGCCCTCATGAACCACCTGGGCTGGCTGATGGCGATCATGTTCATCATCAACCACTATGTATACAAGTCCATGCTCTTCCTCTCCGTGGGCGGCGTGGCTAAGCGCACCGGCACCCGCGACATGTACCGCATGGGTGGGCTGGTCAAGCTGATGCCGCTGTCCTTCATCGCCGTCCTCATCGGCATCATCGCCATCTCCGGCGTACCGCCCCTGTCGGGCTTCGGCGGGCGCTGGATTACCTACAATGCCCTGCTCGACAGCGAGGTCCGGCTCCCCATCGTGATCCTCTTCCTGGCGGGCCCCATTGCCTTCCTCTATCTGTTCCGGCTGATCCACACCGTCTTCCTCGGCCAGTTGAAGGACGAGCACCGCCGCATCAAGGAGGCCCCCTTCTGGATCGTCCTGCCCCAGATGATCTATGTGGCCGTGCTCTTGGTCGTGGCCGTGGTCCCGGGGCTGGTGTTGCGCCACGTCGATAACTATCTCGACCGCTTCTTCCCCCAGGGCGGCCTCGAATGGACTGGGACTGTCATCTCCAGCAACTATGGCTACTGGAATCCCATCTCCATCATGGTCATAGTCGGCGTCATCTTCGCCACGCTGTTCGCCTGGCTCCTCTTCGTCAACCGGCGGGCCCAGCCGGTCAAGCAGTTCAACATCGTCTTTTCCGGCGAGCGGCCCTTCAGGCCCGAGACGACGCACTTCGCCTGGAACTTCTTCGCCCCCTATCGCAAGGCCCTGGGCTTCCTCACTACACCGCTCGCCACCCGGTTCTGGGAGGGGATCACCGACCTGTTGCACAACGCCGGTGACCTGGTTCGTCGCCTCTATACCGGCAACGGCCAGACCTACGCCTATCACCTGCTGGCCTTCGTCGTCGCCGTCTACCTGATTCGCCTGGGGGCCTGACCATGCCATTCGACTGGATGAAGATCCCCTACGCCCTGCTGACGCTCTTCATCGTCTTCAATTTCGGGATGCTGCTCAATGCCCTGATCCAGAAGATCGGCGCCCGGGTGGGTCGGCGCTACGGCGTCCCCATCTGGCAGAACTACGCCGATCTCATCAAGAACTATGGGCTGCGCAGCTCCATTACCCATGGGGTCATGTACTATCTGGGGCCGGTCTTTCGACTGACGGGGGGCGTGGGGCTGCTGCTCTTCGTCCCGACTATCTATGGGTCGGAGATGTTCTCCAACCTCTCCTTTGCCGGTGACCTGATCCTGGCCCTCTATTTCGTCTTCTTCGGGACCCTGGGGATGGCCCTGGGGGCGGGGGAGAGCGGTCACCCGAATGCGGCCATCGGCATCACCCGGGGGCTCTCCCAGGTCACCGCCGCCGAGCTGCCCTTCGCCCTGGCGGTGTTCTCGGTGGCTCTGCAGTACCAGACCTTCTCCATCACCGACATAGTCGCGGTCCAGCAGGCCGGCTTTACGAGCTGGACCCTGTTCACCAATCCCCTGGCGGTGGCCGCCGCCATGCTCTCCTTCCTCGGCTCCATGATGCGCCCGCCCTTCGACGTGGTGCTCGCGCCCCAGGAGATCCCCATTGGCCCGCCCACCGAGTACCACTCCTCCTACCTGGCCCTGATGCAGACCAACAGGGCCATCTTCCCCATCGCCAAGATCGTGCTCTATATGAGCCTGTTCTTCGGCGGGGCCGCGAGCTGGCCGGTCTTCTTCCTCAAGGTCTTCGCCATCTACATGGTCTCGGTCTTGGTCGGCGTGGCCTTCCCGCGCTTCCGGGTGGAGCAATCCATTCGCTGGTTCCTCATCTGGGCAGTCCCCCTGGGTGTACTGTCCATAGTCCTGGTGTGATATGAAAGTCGAGTTAGAGAGCCGCATCGTTGAGGGACCGGAGGTTGTCGGTGTAGAGCCGGCGCTCGACTTGCAGGGCAAGGCTCTGCCTGCGGTCCAGCCGGGGGCCTATTCCAGGACCGTCACGCTTATGCCCCGGGCCGAGCTCGAGAGGCGCATGGTCAAGGGCCCAGACGGCGTCGAATTCGAGGTCGAGCCGCTGCGCGACTACTACTGCGAGGCGGGGCCCACGGTCATGCCCGCGGCCTACCTGAAGATCGTCGAGGACCTGTTCAACTGGGCGCGCTCCAGGTCCATCTGGATTCTGGGCTTTGGCACTGGCTGCGGGGCCATCGAGATGCGGCCCCTGATGACCCCGCGCTTCGATGCCTACCGCTTCGGCATTCAATGGCGGCCGACCCCACGCCAGGCCAACCTGTTCGTCATCTCGGGCTATCTGTCGGTCAAGACCCTGAAGCGGGCCATCCGCTGCTATGAACAGATGCAGAACCCTAAGTACGTGGTCGGCCTGGGGTCCTGCACCATCAATGGCGGCATGTATTGGGACTCCTACAACACCATCAAGCGACTGGACGACTACCTGCCGGTGGACGTCTACATCGCCGGCTGCATGCCGAGGCCCGAGGCATTGCTCCAGGGCTTCGAGGACCTGAAGAAGCTCATTCGCGCCGGTAAGGCGGAAGGGGCGAACCAATACGCGGAGCGCTTCGACTGGTACAAGGCCAATCAGAAGCAGATCATCCACGATTGGGACATGCCCGATTACAACTGGTAACCGCGCCATCCTGGTCGGTGTGTGGCGCCCTGCGCCCTGTCCCACGCCTGTAACGAGTGACGACTCCATGCGAGAGCTCTACGCGAGACTGAAGGAACGCTGCGCCCTGGGCGAGCTGACCCAACAGCGCCCCAACCTCGGGTTTGTCACCCTGCCCAGGGAGCAACTGCGCCAGGCCCTGACCCATTTGCGCGACTCCGAGGGCTATACGCACCTGGTCCTGCTCACCGCCGTGGACTGGCTGGAAGACGGTCAATTCCAACTCACCTACCTCCTGAGCCATCGCACCCAGGGGCGGGACTTCGGCCTACGGGTCCTGATCCCAAGGATGGATGCCGAGATGGATAGCATCCATGACCTCTGGCCCACCGCCGCCACTTACCAGCGGGAGCTGCGTGAGATGTTCGGTATCCAGTTCCCCGGCAGCCCTGGGGTGAACGACGACTTCATCCTGGAAGGCTGGACCGGTATGCCGCCCTATAGGCGCGACTTCGACACCAAGCGGTTCTCCGAGGAGAACTACAACCACCGCCCCGGGCGCGAGACCCGGGACCCGACCACTTACATGAAGCAGCAGCTCTACCCCGGCGGGCTATGACATGGGCATATTCGATCCGGACCGTACCCAGTACCCGGCCCAGGGCCCAGACGGCAGCCTCGACATCGACCTGACCTCGGGCAAGTACCTCAAGCTCTGGCAGGGGCCGAACCACCCCGGGATCACCGGCAACATGTCGGTGGAGCTGACCGTATGCGGCGACGAGGTGGTGGCCGGCAAGACCCATGTGGGCTATCTGCACCGCGGCTTCGAGAAGCTGATGGAGCGGCGTACCTTCATCCAGTGCTTCCCCATCGTCTGCCGCATCTGCGTCCCGGAGCCCGACTTCAACGAATACTGCTACGCCGCGGCGGTCGAGGAACTGGCCGGCACCCCGGCGCCGGAGCTAGCCAACTGGATTCGGGCCCTCATCCTGGAGATGGGGCGGGTCAACAGCTACCTGATGTACCTGGGCGGGCAGGCCGGTGCCCTGGGCCAGGGGGTCATAGGCCAATGGACCACCTACGCCCGCGACCTGATGCTGGACCGCTTCGAGGAGCTGACCGGGGCCCGCATCTATCACATGTTCATCCTCCCCGGTGGGGTGCGCGACGGCCTGCCGGAGGGCTTCGAGGGGCGCATGGAGGAGACCCTGCGCGAGATCGAGTCCACCCTGAAGGACGTCTGGGACGTCATGTTCTGCAACGCCGTGTTCAAGAAGCGCACCGTTGGGCTGGGCTACATAGACCCGGCCCTGCTCGACAGCTACGGCGTCACCGGTCCCACCGCCCGCGCCGCCGGGGTGGCCAAGGACGTGCGCAAGGACAGCCCCTATCTGGTCTATCCGCAGCTCGACTTCGAGCCCGTCATCGGCCATGACTCGGATGTCTACACCCGCGCCGATGTGCGCCGCCGTGACCTATTGATGTCGGTGGACCTGATCCGCCAGATCCTGG
>DYRB01000044.1:0-7513 GCA_020718945.1 Lamprocystis purpurea
AGGGTGTTCTCCTCCATGAGATAGGCGATGCAGGGGTCGGAGTTGATGACGATCTCATAGGCCAGCCCCATCTGGCCGCGGCGGTAGGTCTGCTCGGTGGCTACGAATTGCTTGCCGAAGGACCAATGCTGGTAGCCGATGGGCAGCCCTATGGAGGAATAGGCATCGATCATCTGCTCCGAGGAGATGACCTCGATCTGATTGGCGTAGGTATCCAGGCCATGGACATTGTGGGCGATGTGGGAAATCTCCCGGTCGAAGCGCTCCAGCAGGGGAAAGGTCCACTCGGAGGAGTCGGAGATGATACGGCTGGTCATGCGGTCTGCCTCTTGAACAGCTCGCGGAACACCGGGTAGATGCCCTCGGGCCCGTCGATCTGCTGCATGGCGAAGTGCGGGTGGGCGGTGCGCACCTCTTCATAGGCATACCAGAGGCTCTGGTGCTGGCGCGGGGTAATCTCCACGTAGGCGAAATAGCGCATCAGCGGCATCAGGCGCTCCGCCAGCACCGCCCGGCATACCGCCGAGTCCGAGTCCCAGTTGTCCCCGTCCGAGGCCTGGGCGGCATAGACGTTCCAGCCCCCGCCGCCATAGCGGGCACGCACCAGCTCGTCGGCCAGGGTCAGGGCACTGGAGACCACGGTCCCGCCGGTCTCCCGGGAATAGAAGAACTCCTGTTCATTCACCTCCTGGGCAATGGTGTGGTGGCGGATGAAGACCAGTTCCACCTTCTTGTAATTGCGCTGGAGGAACAGGTAAAGGAGGATGAAGAAGCGCTTGGCCAGGTTCTTGCGCACCTGGTCCATGGACCCCGACACGTCCATGATGCACAGCATCACCGCCTTGCTGGTGGGCTCAGGGCGCTTGGTGAAGGCCTGATAGCGCAGGTCGAAGGTGTCGATGAAGGGCAGGGCAGCGATACGGGTCTTGAGCCGGTCGATCTCCTCGCGCAGGGCCAGTATCCGCGGGTCGGACTCCGCCACGCCCTCCGCGGTCAGGGCCTCGAGTTCCGCCTCCAGTTCCCGGATGCGGCCGCGATGGGGGGCCCCCAGGGCGGTGCGCCGTGCCACCGCACCCTTGAGGGAGCGGACCACGTCGATGTTGCTGGGATTGCCGTCGCTGCTGTAGCCGGCCCGCACACTCTTGAACTCGGTGGTGCCGAGCAACTGGTTGCGCACCAGGCGGGGGAGTTCCAGGTCCTCGAACAGCAGGTCCAGGTACTCGTTCCGGGACAGGTCAAAGACGAAGTCGTCCTCGCCCTTGCCCCCCTTGCCCGCCTTGCCCTGCCCGGGGCCGGACCCCTCGCCGCCCTCGGGGCGCGGCACCCGGTCGCCGGAGACGAACTCCTTGTTGCCCGGATGGACCTGTTCCCGGGTCCCGCCGGGGCCGTGGTGGAAAACCGGCTCCGAGATATCCCGGGACGGTATGCCGACCTTCTCCCCGCTGTCGATGTCGGTGATGCTGCGGCGATTGACCGAGTCCGCCACCGCCCGCTTGAGTTGGGACTTGTAGCGGCGCAGGAAGCGCGCGCGATTGACGGCGCTCTTGTTCTTCCCGTTGACCCGGCGATCAATGAGGTTGGACATCTATTGTGCCTTGCGTACCCGCAGGTACCATTCCGAGAGGAGGCGCACCTGCTTGGCGGTGTAGCCCTTGTCCACCATCCGATCCACGAACTGGTCGTGCTTCTTCTGGTCCTCCACGGAGGCCTTGGCATTGAAGGAGATCACCGGCAACAGCTCTTCGGTGTTGGAGAACATCTTCTTCTCGATGACCACCCGCAGCTTCTCGTAGCTGGTCCAGCGCGGATTGGCCCCGGCATTGTTGGCCCGGGCGCGCAGCACGAAGTTGACGATCTCGTTGCGGAAGTCCTTGGGATTGGAGATCCCCGCCGGCTTCTCGATCTTCTCCAACTCGGCGTTGAGGCCGCCGCGGTCCATCATCTCGCCGGTGTCCGGGTCGCGGTATTCGCTGTCCTGGATCCAGTAGTCGGCATAGGTCACGTAGCGGTCGAAGATGTTTTGGCCGTACTCCGAGTAGGACTCCAGATAGGCGGTCTGCAACTCCTTGCCGATGAACTCCGCATAGCGCGGGGCCAGGTATTGCTTGAGGAAGCCCAGATAACGCTCCTGCACCTCGGCGGGGAGCTGCTCCCGGGCGATCTGCCGCTCCAGGATATAGAGCAGGTGCACCGGGTTGGCGGCGACCTCGGAGTGGTCGAAGTTGAATACCTGGGAGAGGATCTTGAAGGCGAAGCGGGTGGAGATGCCGCTCATGCCCTCATCTACCCCGGCATAGTCGCGATACTCCTGGATGGACTTGGCCTTGGGGTCCGTGTCCTTCAGGTTCTCGCCGTCGTAGACCCTCATCTTGGAGAAGATGTTGGAGTTCTCCGGCTCCTTCAAGCGGGTCAGGACCGAGAACTGGGCCATCATCTTGAGGGTCCCGGGGGCGCAGGGGGACTCCGCCAGCGAACTGCTGCGCAGCAGCTTCTCATAGATATGGGTCTCTTCGCTGACCCGCAGGCAATAGGGGACCTTGACGATGAAGACGCGGTCGAGGAATGCCTCGTTGTTCTTGTTGTTGCGGAAGGCCTGCCACTCGGATTCGTTGGAGTGGGCCAGGATGATGCCCTGGAACGGCAGGGCAGAGAGCCCCTCGGTGCCGTTGTAATTGCCCTCCTGGGTCGCGGTCAGCAGCGGGTGCAGGACCTTGATGGGGGCCTTGAACATCTCGACGAACTCCATCAGCCCCTGGTTGGCCCGGCACAGGGCCCCGGAGAAGCTGTAGGCGTCGGCGTCGTGTTGGGCGAAGCGCTCCAACTGGCGGATATCGACCTTGCCCACCAGAGAGGAGATGTCCTGGTTGTTCTCGTCCCCGGGCTCGGTCTTGGCGATGCCCACCTGCTCCAGGATCGACGGATAGAGTTTCGCCACCCGGAATTTGGTGATGTCGCCGTTGAATTCCTGCAGGCGCTTGACCGCCCAAGGGGACATGGTGGTACGCAGGAAGCGCCGCGGTATGCCGTAGTCCTCCTCCAGGATGGGCCCGTCCTCCTCGGCGGAGAAGAGCCCCAGGGGCGACTCGAACACCGGCGACCCCTCGATGGCGTAGAAGGGGACCACCTGCATCAGTTCCTTGAGCTTCTCGGCCAGGGACGACTTACCCCCGCCCACGGGACCCAGCAGGTAGAGGATCTGCTTCTTCTCCTCCAGGCCCTGGGCGGCGTGCTTGAGGTAGGAGACCAGGTGCTCGATGGCCTCTTCCATGCCATAGAACTCGGCGAAGGCCGGGTAGCGGCGCAGTATCTTGTTCTGGAATATGCGGCTCAGGCGCGGATCATTGCGGGTGTCCACGACCTCCGCCTCGCCGATGGCCTTGAGCAGCCGCTCCGCCGGCCCGGCGTAGGCACCGGGGTCGGACTTGCACAGGTCCAGGTACTCATCCAGGCTCAGGACCTCCTGACGCGAGGACTCGTAGCGGGCCTGGTAACGCTCGAAGATCGACATACGACACCTCTGGGAAAAAGGATCTGTTGCTCTGCCCCCGCGCCCGGTCCGCCGGAAGCGCCGGCCTGGCCTAGGGGGACTAGATGGTGACCGTACCGGCACCCTCAAGGCACCCTGGTGACAGCTTCCCGTGCAAGGAGCGGACCAGGCGAACGGCAGGGGTGGCGTTCGGTACCGCCGGGCGACCCACCAACCCCGCGTAAGCCCCATCAGGCCCCGAAGGTCCAGGGCCCCGGGCATGGGGGCTAGTGTAGATCCCTATCGGGGTGCGCGGTTCCATGCCCGCACCAGATTGGAGCGCCGACCATCGCCCCCGGCCCACCGCCGGGCGCGACGGCACCCTACCGGGACATCGTGGGCGGTGCGTATACAATGCGCCCACGACCAACAGTAGCGAGGAGACCGGCCCGGTGATCCAGATCCGTGTGCAGCCAGATGCCTTCGACCCCAACGCGGAGCAAGAGTCCCTGTGGCGTGGCCGGCCCCAGGTCGGGGCCCTGGTCAGCTTCTTGGGTCTGATGCGCGACCTGAACGAAGGGGAGACGGTCACCGGCATGACCCTGGAACACTACCCGGGGATGACCGAGCGGGCCCTGCAGGCCATAGCGGAAGAGGCCACCCAGCGCTGGTCCCTGGACGGGGTGAGCATCCTGCACCGAGTTGGTGCGCTGCTCCCCCAGGACCCCATAGTCCTGGTGGCCGTCAGCAGCGCCCACCGGGGGGATGCCTTCCGCGCCTGCGAGTTCCTGATCGACTACCTCAAGACCCGAGCACCCTTCTGGAAGAAGGAGACCACCACAAAGGGCGAGCGCTGGGTAGATGCCCGCGCCGGGGATGAGGCCGCGGCGGGGCGCTGGGCAGATGGGTCGAAACCGGACCAGGGCAGGGCTGGCTCCTAGCTGAACACGAGTTCCATGACCTCGGTGCGGAAACTGCGGGCCTGCTCCGGGTCGTCGATGCGCTCGCACAGGGCGGCCAGGACCAGCTCCAGCTCTTCGGGCTGCGACAGGCCGTGTAACTCGCCCTCCAGATCGGACACCGCCATAGGGGCGACCGGGCCCAGGGCGAGGGACAGGCGGGCGACCACCAGCTCCACCAGGTCGGCCCCGACCACCCGCTGGCGGACCTCGTCCTGGCCCATGTCCAGGGGCTCGTTGAGGTTCAGGTCCTCGGACGGGGGCCAGGGGGTTCCGGCGAAGAGCTGGGCCTCGATGTCGTCGGGGTCCGGCTGCGGTGCGGGCGGCACCCCGCCGGGCGGGGCCTCGGCCTCTGCGGTAGCGGCGAAGATCTCCCGCTCCAGGTCGAGGTCGTCGTCGGTCAGGGCCCCCGTCTCCGCCTCGTCGCCGGGTTGGTCCAACAGGTCGAGAAAGACGCGGTCGTCCTCTGCGGCCTCTTCTGCGGCTGCCGCGGCCCGAGCGGCGCGCTCCTCCGTCGCTGGGAGGGGGGACTCGGGGGCGAAGGGGTTTGGGCCCAGGGGCCCACCGGCGTCGCCTTCATCCACCCCGTCGGGGATGGCCGCGGCGAACAGGTGGCGGGCGATGACGTCATCGTCCGGCTCGGACCCGGGGACCTGCCCCTGGCGCTCCGCTTGCGCGAACAACTCCTGGGTCAGATCCACGTCGCCCCGGCCCACTGTGTCGGCCGGCAGGTCGAATCCGAAGGGGGCCCCGGCCGCCGCCTCGGGCAGATCACCGGGTGCCGCCGCCCCGAAGGCGGTCCAGGCCAGGGCGTCGGACTCGGTGTTCGGGGACCGGGCGTCAGGGGTCGGGCGCGACCGGCCGAACAGCCGACTGGCCAGGCCCTTGGCCGCAGCGACGCCCTTGTCGACCGGGGCCGGTGCCGGGCGGGGGGCAAACATGTCGGCGTAGGGGTCGGCTTGGAGGCTGTGCTCGGCCGCGGCGAACAGGTCCGCAGTTACGTCGCCGCTGGGCTGGGGCTCGGGCCCCCGCCGTGGGGGCAAGGGTGCCCGCGGCGCCGGGCCTGGTCCCGGCTTGGCGGGGGGCTGGGGCAGGCCCGCGCTGGGCCGGCTGCCCTGAAACCAGGTCTGCGCCGCCAGATCGGTGAGGATCATCTCGGTGGACGGCAGGGGGCGCGGTGGAGACCGATAGGCGACCGGGGAGAAGCTGAATCGCCCCCACTGGACGGCCTTGAGGGCGTCTATCGCCTGCTGGCCGTGGTACTTACCAAAGGCCACCGACTGGATAGTGCCATCGGCCAGCCCGATGCGGGCCGAGTGGTTGGAGTCGGTGTGGATGAGCATGAACCCGGTGGCGCCGTCGCGGCACAGGGTCTGCAATGCCTCCACGAGTTCCCGGTAGGGTAGCTCTTCGTGCTCTTTGCGCATGGCAGCGGCACCTGTCGCCTGATAATCGAAGTCCGCAGACCGGTCTCCCAAGACCGGTCTCCCAGCCACCGGGTCTGAGGGACCTAGGGTTCCCCGACCACCTGGCGCACCACGGCGTAGTCGGAATCCTGCGCCGCTTTGAAACCGGTGATGTCCATGGCCTTGAGCACCGGGTCGTCCTTGGGCAGGGAGACTAGCCCCTGGCGCAGCTTCTCCTTGACGTCGGCCGGTAGGGCCCGGTCCACGGACAGGGCCCAGTTGGGCAGCCAGGCCGTCTCGGCGACCTTGACCACGCTCCCCGGGGCTATGTACTTGTCGGCTACATGGAAGGCGTCTTCGGCGATGAACCCGGCATCGGCATCGCCGATGCTGACGCCGATGAGGACGTTCTCCTGGCGGTTGTCCGCTGCCTCATCCAGGGTGAGCTTGGCCAGCGGGATATTGGCCTCTCGCAGGGACGCCTTCTGGGAGATGAACCCGGCCGCCGAGGTCTTGCCCACGATCAGCACGCGCTTGCCGACCAGATCGGCCAGGCCCTTGATGCCACTGTCCGGGCGGGTGATCAGGATGCCGCGGAAGCGCTCCCCGGTCTTGGGGTCAATGGCCGTGGCCAGGGCCTCATGGCGCTCGGCGACCCGGGCGAAGACTACCGGGTTCTCGTAGCCGATGACGATCTCGCCCAGCTTGACCCGGGCCTCGTAGTCCTCGAAGTTCTTGGCCAGGACCAGTTCGACCTTCTGGCCCGTGACCTGGGACAGGTGGGCGGCCAGGGGGGTCATCATGGCCGTGAGCCGCTCGGGGAAGAAGCGCGGCAGGATGGATAGCTTGTAGGTCTCGGCGACCGCGGGGGCGGTCGCGAGGACCGCCGCCGCCGTCAGGAACAGAGCGGGCAACTTGCGCATGGATGCACCTCAGCGCTTCGGGATCGGCAGGCCAAGGGCCTTGCGGACCACATCGTAATCGGCGTCACTGGCCTCGACGAAGCCCTTGGCATTGAGTGCCTTGACTTCAGGGGCCCCCTCCTTCAACGACAGCATGGCGCTACGGATCTTCTCCTTGGTCGCCTGCGGCATGGATCGATTCACCGCCAGGGCCCAGTTGGGAAACCAGGCGGTCTTGCGAATGACCCGCAACTGACTGGGCGGGATGAAGGCATCGGCCACATGCAGGGCGTCCTCGCGGATGAAGGCGGCATCCGCGTCGCCGTGATAGACGGCCAGGAGGGCGTTCTCCTGCTTGTTGTCCCGTGCCTCCTGGATCTTCAGGTCCTTGGCCGGGTCTATGCCCACTTCGAGCAGGGTCACCTTCTGGGACAGGAAGCCGCCGGTGGAGGTCAGGCCGACGACCACCACGGAGCGGCCTTTGAGGTCCTCAATGGAGATGATGTCACTGTCGGCACGGGTGACGATCAGCCCGCGCAGGCGGTCCCCACCTTTGATCTCCGAGAGCATCGCGAGGACCTCTTGGGTCTCGGATGTGCTCGGAAAAATGGTCGGGTTGGTAATGGCGATGTCGATCTCGCCGTTGTTGACGCGCCGCTCATAGTCGTCGAAGTCCTTGGCCAGGACTATCTCCACCGGCTCGCCGAGGACCTCGGAGAGGTATCCCTTGAGCGGCGTGAGCTGGGCCAGGAGCACATCGGCGGAGAAGCGCGGGGTAAT
>DYRB01000044.1:7613-12481 GCA_020718945.1 Lamprocystis purpurea
ATGTAGTCCGCCTGCTCGGCCAGTTGCTGGATGGGCCGCGACACGGCCCGGGCGATGAGGGCGACGGCGCCGATCCCGACCACGGCCATGATCCCCAGCAGACCAAACAAGGGCAGCAGGGTATTGTTCACCGCCCGGTCCACGTCGGCGGTGAAGAGGCCCACATGGACCACGGCCCCGCTCTCCCCCAGGCGCATGGCGTAGTCCAGTACCTCCTGGTCGCCGACGCTGAAGCGGGCCTTGACCCGATCAGAACCCTCGGGGAGGGCGTGACCCTGGAACAGGTCGCGCGGGAAGCCGCCCTGCTTCACCAGTTGGGCGAAGGTGGCGTCGAATTGATTCAGGTCGGAGAAAATCCCGGCGATGGGGATGCCGCGATTGTTGATGGCGGCGGCATAGGCGACCCCGGGGAGCTTTGAGGTCCCTTCGGCGAGCTTGTTGACCTGGAGGTAATTACGTTCGACCACCGCCTGCAGGGCGCCCGAGGCGAAGGTGCGGGTGATCGCCTCGGCGCGCAGGTCGATCTGTTCCTCGACCAGGGGCGGCACGAAGTGTTGATAGACAACGAAGATGAGTACGCCGAGCAGGATGATGAAGGCGACGAAGGACAGCACCAACTGCGCAAGAATGCTGAGTCCTTTGCCGGCGGTACGCGGTACTGATGGTGCGGCGGATGTAGTCATAAGGGGCCTGCTCCAAGGTGGACTTGCTCGGCGTGGTTATGCCGCAACGGGGTTCTGGATCGGCGGCCGGGCAAAGGGCAGCGACCGGCCGGGCAGCCAAGGCGGGCGGATACTCCCGCCGTATGAGCGATGGGTTGATACAAGGGAAACCGGGCTCCGCCGCTCGTGCCTATGTAATGTTGCGTATGTCTTCTTCTTCTTGGCCTAACCCAGGGGTCGGGTAGGGTCTGGAATGGCCGATCCCCTGCGGCGAAGCAAGGCTACACCCGCGGCAAGGGGGCATCAACTGGTCTGCTGCGTATCGGCCCCCGTCTGGAACTGACCTGGGTCCCATCACCCAGGGTCCAGGTGCCTCCGGCTTCCTGTCCTGGTCGCGGGCGGCACCTTATTGCACCACCGGCACCCCCGCCAGCCGCGGGATTGTGCTTTTGCCGGAGGCACCGGTCCTTGCACCGCGTCAGGGTCGGGAGAGGGCCCGCAGGTGGCTCGGCGATCCCGCGGCAGGCGTCGGGGCGCACCGGGATGCGGGGATACGGGGCTGGGGTGCGCCCTGCCCTGGGCTTGGGGGTATCATGGCGCAGTGATGTCCCCATTGCTGTACAGGCCCGCCATGACGATCCAACCCATGCCCGATCCGATCCCGACGCAGCCCGCCCGCACCGGGGCCGCCCTGTTCTTCGATGTCCTGACGGAACTGGGGGTAGAGATCATCTTCGGCCACACCGGCGGTGCCGTGATCCCGTTGCATGTGGAGTTGAACAAGCGCCTGCGCCGCGGCGATGCCTGTCCCAAGTTCGTCCTGTGCCGCCAGGAGGGCGGGGCCGGCCATGCCGCCGAGGGCTATGCCCGGGTCAGCGGCCGGGTGGGGGTGGCGCTGGCCACCTCCGGCCCCGGCTCGACCAACCTGACGACCCCCATCGCCGACGCCTACAAGGACTCGATCCCGACGCTGTTCATCACCGGCCAGGTGCCGAGCGGGGCCATCGGCTCCGATGCCTTCCAGGAGGTGGACACGGTCGGGGTCACCCGCGCCATCTCCAAGCACAACTATCTGGTCAAGGACGTGGCCGACCTCGAATGGGTCCTGCGCGAGGCCCATGCCCTGGCCCAGACCGGTCGGCCCGGGCCCGTGGTGGTGGACATCTGCAAGGACGTGCAGTTGGCTCAAGCCTTGGTGCAGAACCCCAGCCGCAAGCGTCATCGGGAACCTGTTGCCTTCGATAGGGCCGCCGCCGATGCCATCCTGGACGCCTTAGAGCGTGCCGAGCGCCCGGTGGTAAAGGCCGGCGGCGGGGTCATCCACGCCGGGGCCAGTGCCGCCCTGTGCCGCTTCGCCGCGGCCTTCGATTGTCCGGTTGCTACCACATTCAACGCTTTGGGGGTCGTCCCCTTCGATGACCCGCACAACTTAGGGATGCCCGGGATGCACGGCACCATACCAGCCAACTATGCCCTGCGCGACGCCGACCTGATCTTGACCCTGGGCGGTCGCTTCGACGACCGGGTGGCGGTGCGCGGCTTTGCCGCCGGTAAGACCATTGCCCATGTGGACATAGACCCCTCGGAGATCGATAAGGCGGTGGCCACCGATCTCCACCTGGTCGCCGGGGTCGATGCCTTCCTCGACTACGCCCTGGCCGGCGACCGCCGGGCCAACCATGCCGCCTGGATGGCCAGGATCAGCTACTGGCGCGGCCAGAGCCCCAAGTCCTACCTCAACGACGGCCATATCAAGCCCCAGGCGGCCATCGAGGTGATTTCGGAGCTGACCGGCGGCGACGCCACCCTGGTCACTGGGGTGGGCCAGCACCAGATGTGGGCGGCCCACTATTACCGTTTCCGTCGGCCGCGCCAGTGGATCAGCTCCGGGGGCCTGGGGACCATGGGCTTCGGTCTGCCCGCGGCCATCGGGGCCTGGTTTGCCGACCCCAGCCGGCCTGTGGTCCTGATCGACGGGGACGGGAGCTTCCAGATGAATATCCAGGAGTTGGGCACCCTGGTGGCCAACCGCATCCCGGTCAAGATCTTCGTGCTGAACAACAGCTACTTAGGCATGGTGCGGCAGTGGGAGGACATGATGGACGATGGCCACCACTACGAGACCTGCCTGTCGCGCACCAGTGAATGCGACGCCGACTGCACGGACATGGACCAGTCCTGTCGCCGTCAGATCCCCAACCTCACCGGGCTGCGCTACGTCTACCCCAGGCTCAAGACCCAGCGCATCCGCGAGCCGGGGCAGTTGCGCGCCGGCATCGCCGCGGCCCTGGCCGAGCCGGGTCCGGTGCTGGTGGATGTTTGGATCGACAAGGCCGAGAACGTCCTGCCCATGGTCCGCCCGGGGCACACCCTGGCACAGATGATCGAGTCCTGAGGTCGGCGGGGCCTGGGCCTTGTCCGATCCGCAGGCCCAGACCCCGACTCAAGCCCAGGCCGGCTGGGCGGCGAGCCTGGAGCTGGGCTTCGCCCGGCGCGATGACCGTACGGTGTTGGCCGAGCGGCGTCAGCGCGGTCCGCTGGCGGTGCAGCGGCCCTTCTACCCGGAGTCCGGGGTCTGTCACGTCTACCTGCTGCACCCCCCGGGCGGGGTCGCCGGGGGCGATGACCTGGACATCCGGGTGAGGGTGGGCCAGGGGGCCCGGGCCCTGATCACCACCCCCGGGGCGACCAAGTTCTACCGCAGCGCCGGGCCCCAGGCACGGGTGCGGCAGCGGCTGAGGGTCGAACCCGGGGGCATGCTGGAGTGGCTGCCCCAGGAGCTGATCCTGTTTCCCGGGGCCCGGGTGCGGGTGGCCACCGAGGTAGACCTGATCGCCGACGCCCGGCTGATCGCCTGGGAGGTCCAGACCCTGGGACGCCCCGCCCTGGCAGAGCGCTTCAGCCCCGGGGAGGCGGATCTGGGGTTCGCGGTGCGTCGGGACGGTCGCCCGCTGCTGTTGGAGCGGCTGCGCCTGGGCGCCGAGGCGGACCTGAGCGGGCCATCCGGGCTGCGCGGCCTGCCCGTCTGCGGGGCCCTGGTGGCCGGTCCGGCGGGGCTGGAGGACCTGGCCGCAGCGCGGGCCCTGGACCTGCCGGCGGCCGTCCCTGCCCTTGGTCTGACCCTGGTGGACGGGCTGCTGGTGGCGCGCTGTCTCGCCCCGCGTATCGAGCCGGTACAGGTCGCCTTGCGGGGTCTGTGGGGGCTGCTGCGACCGCGATTGCTGGGGTTGAGCCCCTGTCCGCCGCGGATCTGGTCCACTTGACGGCTAGCTGGAGCGGGCCCGGTGGTCGTCGGCGAGGGATTGGCCGAGGATGGCCTCGATCCCGGCGGGGTCCAGGAGCTGGACGTGCTTGCGGTCCACCTTGAGCAGGCCTTCCTCATGGAAGCGGGTGAACAGGCGGCTGACGGTCTCCACCGCCAGGCCGAGATAGTTGCCGATTTCGTGGCGCGACATGCTCAGGTGGAAATCGGTGGGCGACAGGCCGCGTTGGTGCAGGCGCCGGGACATGCTGATCAGGAAGGCGGCGAGGCGCTCCTCGGCATTCTTCTTGCCCAGCAGTAGGAGCATCTCGGTGTCGTGGCCGATCTCCTTGCTCAGCAGCCGGTACATCTGGTGCTGGAGGGAGGGGATGGTCGCGGTGAGTTGCTCCAGGCGGGAGAAGGGCAATTCGCATATCGCCGAGGTCTCCAACACCCGGGCCGAGCAGGCGTGGACCTCGGTCTCGATGGCATCCAGCCCGATGATCTCCCCGGGGAGATGAAAGCCTAGGACCTGTTCGCCACCCTCCTCGCTCGGGGCATAGGTCTTCACCGAGCCGGTCTTGACCACATAGAGGGAGCGAAAAGTCTCCCCGCTGCGGAACAGATAGTCGCCCCGGTGGAGCGGCTTACTGCGTCGGACTATGTCGTCCAGTCGCTCGACGTCCTCTGTGGTCAGTCCCATGGGCAGGCACAGGGTCGATAGGGTGCAGTTCTTGCAGGCGACCCGTATGGTCTCGAAAGAAATCACCTTTTGTTCAGTCAAAGCCGGGTTCCCCGCAGTCGGTTCGCGCTATTTTGTGCCTTAGTTTGACCTGGATCAAGCACATGCGAAATCGGGTACCCCGTCGCGGCAGGGAAAAAAAGGCTCTGTCTGCATTAGCTGTTGGTGATTCCCAAATCATTGAATTGGCGGGTATTACTGTGGGAGCGGCGCCTCGCCGCGA
>DYRB01000045.1 GCA_020718945.1 Lamprocystis purpurea
GCGCCGATGGCCACATCGGCGCCCGCGCTGTTTGCGGCCCCTTCAACCCAACGAGCCTGAAGGACCCCCTCCATGAGCGATTCCGCCCTGCGTAGCCCCCATTCCGCCGCCGCAACCCAAGAGCACCCGGTGGCCGACATCGCGACCGCGACGCGGCTCGTGGCTGCCATCCCCCATCGGCCGGATATCCTGGCGGGCCTGAACAACCGCCACGTCCTCTCGACCCGGGACCTGGATCCGGAGACCCTGCTCCAGGTCCTGCGCCTGGCCGCCCATTACGAGTCCCAGCGCCGACCCGACGCCTGCCCACTGGCCGGGCGCATCCTGAGCAGCGTCTTCGTCAACGGGGCGCTCAGCCAGACCCGCATGTCCTTCGCCAGTGCCTGGCTGCGCCTGGGTGGGAGCATACTCGACTTCGAGGAGTCCCCGGCCCGCCCCAACGGCGATCACTATGGCCCGGACGAGCTGGCCGAGCTGTGCAGCAACTACGGCGACATCGCCGTGCTGCGCACCGCCGACAGCGCCTCCCTGGAGGCCATGGTCGACCACTTCCGGGTCCCGGTGATCAACGCCGGCAACGGCGACGACGAGCACCCCACCAATGCCATGGCGGACCTCTATACGTTGCTGAAGTGGCGCCCGGACCTGCTGTCGGACCAGCCGGGGGAGCCCCTGACCATCGCCATCTCCGGTGACCCGGCGCGCACCCGCACCATCCGCAGCTTCCTGCTGATCCTGGCGAAGTTCCCCCGGATCGTGAAGCGGGTGCGCATCATGGACCGCCTCGCCCAGCCCTTCCTCCCGGGGCAGCGGGAGGTCCTGGAGCAGGCCGGGATCGAGATCGAGCTGATCGCCGACACCTATCCCACCGAGACCATCATGGGTGGGTTCAAGAAGATCCTGCCGGACACGGACGTGATCTATGTCCACCACCAAACGGTCTCGCGCGCCCCGCGCATGAACTTCATCGAGGGCCTGGCCTTCCTCAAGCCCGATACCATGATCCTGTGCCCCGATCTGCCGGGGCAGACCTTCGGCGACTACCTCAACCACTCCCCCCACAACGGCTACTTCGCCCAGGCCCGCGGGGCCAACTACCTCCGCATGGCCCTGTTCTGCAGCATCATGGGTAAGACCGCGCGATAGCGAGCGTCCTCGCGGCGAAGCGCCTGGGCCCTGGGGCGACAGAAAACCGTTCCGGACGGGGCGAATGCCCCGTCCGGCGGGTCAGGGTATCCCCAGGAGCTTGTGGGTCTGGAGGCTCAGCCGCCACAGGGGATGGGCCAGGCAGTAGGCGACCGCCGCCCTGGTGTTGGCGGCCAGGTCCGGGCCGTCCATGGGTTGCAGCAGGTGGTGGGCGAAGGGCAGGGCGGCAAAGCGCTCCGGGGGGGCCTCCAGTTGGGGGTAGACCAGTTTCAGCTCATCGCCTGCCATCAGGACCAGGGGGGCGGCGGCCTTGGGGCTGACGCAGAGCCAATCGATCCCGGGCGGGGCAGGGCGGGTGCCGTTGGTCTCCACGGCGATCTCGAAGCCCTGGGCGTACAGGGCGGCGATCAGGGCCGCGTCGAGTTGGAGCAGGGGCTCCCCCCCGGTGCAGACCACGAAGGGTCGGCCGCCGTGCCCAGTCCAGGCGTTGCGGACGTGCTCGGCCAGGGCCTGCGGGTCGCGAAAGCGTCCGCCGCCTGGCCCGTCGGTGCCGCGGAAGTCCGTGTCGCAGAAGGTGCAGACGGCATCCGAGCGGTCGCGCTCCCGCCCGGACCAGAGGTTGCAGCCGGCGAAGCGGCAGAACACCGCGGGACGACCCGCCTGGGCCCCCTCCCCCTGGAGGCTGTAGAAGACCTCCTTGACGCTGTAGACGCTATGGCCCCGGGCGTTCACGTCGGCAGGGCTGGGCCCAGGTCCCCCCAGCACAGGACGGCCCCACAGCCCGGGGTCTGGTGCAGGTCGATGCGGTCCAGGGCCGGCAGGGCCCCGTCCAGGGCACTGCGTATCCAGGTGATCAGGTGCCCTGGGTCCGGGTCTGGGAGCCCCTCCAGTTCATCCAAACGATGGTGGTCCAGGCGCCGGTAGACGGGCTGGAACAGGGCCTTGACGTCCCCGTAGTCGATGGTCCAGCCCAGCACCTGATCCAGGGGCGCGGTCAGATGCAGACGCAGCAGGTAGCTGTGGCCGTGCAGGCGACGGCGGGGGTCCCCCGCCGGGGCCTGGGTCAGGCGCAGGGCGCTCTCGAAGCGCTGCTCCTTCCAGATGCGGTAATGGGTCCCGTCGAAGTGACAGCCCGCGGTGGCGGTCTCGTAGACCGTCACCCAGGACAGGGCCGGAAACCGGGGTCTGAGCCGGTCCCAGATCCAGTGGGACAGGATCTCGCTGGTGGGGTTGTCCAGCCCTGGAAGGTCGTTGAGGCAGGCGTGGTCCAACTGCGCGTGCAGCGGGACCCACAGGGCGTCGAGCCGGTTGCCGATGCCTTCCGGGTCCAGGTCCAGGCCGGCCAGGTCCTGGTCCGCGTGCAGTATCACCTCGAAGCCATGGCCGTGCATGCGCCCGCAGGGGTGGCCCTCCGGGACCCGCGGCAGGCAGTGGGCGGACTCGAAGCGGAAGCGGCGCCACAGATGCACATGGTCGCCGCCGTCGAGGTCCGCCCCCTGGTCCCGGGTGCTCTGGACGCCGACGGACTCGATGCCGGGGAGGTCCAGCCGGTCCCGCAGCCAGCGCGCCAGGCTCTCGTCGGTGGGGGTGGCGAGCTGGGCGTTGAGGTCGGCGTAGTCCAGGGGCGCTATGCCCGCGGCGAGGGCCCCCCGCAGGGCCTGGGTCTCTCCCCCGCAGAAGGGCGCCCAGCCCGCCGGCAGTTCGGCCCTGACGCGGGCCCAGAAGCTGTGGCCGTGCAGGCCGCGGGCTCGGTGACCGGCGGGGAGGGTGGCGATGCGCCGGGCCGCCTCGAAGGGGGCGGCGGCGACGTGGAACAGGCGCTCGGTCATGGGGCCTAGAAGAAGCGGTCCACCAGGGGGTCCTCGATCCCCGCCTCGGCGAAGCCCTTGGCGCGCAGGGTGCAGGCGTCGCACTGGCCGCAGGGTTGCCCGTCCGGGCCCGGGTCGTAGCAACTGCATGTAAGGCCAAAGTCCACCCCCAGGGCCTGGCCCTGGTGGATGATCTCGGCCTTGGTCATGCGGATCAGGGGGGCGTGGATGCGGATGCGCCTGTGCCCCTCCACCCCGGAGCGGGTGGCCAGGTTGGCCATCTGCTCAAAGGCGGCGATGTACTCAGGGCGGCAATCCGGATAGCCGGAGTAGTCCAGGGCGTTGACCCCGAGGAAGATGTCCCGCGCCCCCAGGGTCTCGGCCCAGGCCAGGGCGAGGGACAGGAACACGGTGTTGCGGGCCGGGACATAGGTGATGGGGATGCCGGAGCCCATGTCGTCCAGGCTGCGGCCCTTGGGGACGGCGATGTCGGCGGTCAGGGCCGAGCCGCCGAAGCGGGCCAGGTCCACGTCGATGACCGCATGCTCCACGACCCCCAGGGCCGCGGCCACCCGGGCGGCGGCCTCCAGTTCGATGCCGTGGCGCTGGCCGTAGCGGAAGGACAGGGCATGCACCGAGAAGCCGGCGGCCTTGGCGATGGCCAGGGTCGTGGCCGAGTCCAAGCCGCCGCTCAAGAGGACTATGGCATTGCTCATCGGCTCAGAATCAGTTGGGGCATAATCGGCGGTACATCCGGTTCGCGGGGGGCGACCTCCCGAGGCGCCTCGCGCTTGGCTTGATCCCGGTTGCGGTTGTACCCCTGGGCATTGCGTGCGTAGAAATTGCGCTCGCGCTCGGCGCCCAGGGTGCAGCCCGAGTCCGAAAAATGGACCCGGCCCTGGTCGTCGCGGCACTGGGCGACCCACTTGCCGGCCTCCGCAGGGCCGGTCCCGCCCACGGCCAGCAAGGCCGGTGCGACGCATAGCGCGGTCAACAGGGTCTTCATGTCTGCCTCCGTGGGGCCCAAGGGCAGGCCCGTGGATCGGGCCTGCCGTCTTGACCCATTCTAGCCGGGCTCAATCCCAGTTCAGAGCCCCGCCGGTCTGATACTCGGTCACCCGGGTTTCGAAGAAATTCTTCTCCTTCTTGAGGTCCAGCACCTCCGACATCCAGGGGAAGGGGTTGCTGGCGCCGGGGTATTGCTCGGGCAGGCCGATCTGGGCGCAGCGGCGGTTGGCGATGAACTGGAGGTATTCCTCGAACATAGGGGCGTTGAGCCCCAGCACCCCCCGGGGCATGGTGTCGTAGGCGTACTGGGCCTCCATGGTCACCGCATCGCGGATCATGGCCACCAGTTCCTGCTTGAACTCCGCGGTCCACAGGTGCGGGTTCTCGATCTTGATCTGGTTGATCACATCGATGCCGAAGTTCATGTGCATGGACTCGTCGCGCAGTATGTATTGGAACTGCTCGGCGGTCCCGGTCATCTTGTTGCGCCGGCCCATGCTCAGGATCTGCACGAAGCCGACGTAGAAGAAAATGCCCTCAAAGATGACATAGAAGGCGACCAGCTCGCGCAGCAACTTCTGGTCATTCTCCGGGGTGCCGGTGTTGAAGTGGGGGTCGGCCAGGTACTGGGTGTAGGGCAGGGCCCACTCGGCCTTGCGCGCCACCGCCGGGACCTCCCGGTACATGTTGAAGATCTCGCCCTCGTCCAGGCCCAGGCTCTCGACTACGTACTGATAGGCGTGGGTGTGCAGGGCCTCCTCGAAGGACTGGCGCAGCAGGTATTGACGGCACTCCGGGTTGGAGATGTGGCGATAGACCGCCAGGACTAGGTTGTTGGCTACCAGGGAGTCGGCGGTGGAGAAGAAGCCCAGGTTGCGCTTGACCACGGTGCGCTCGTCCTCGGTCAGGCCGTTGGGGTCCTTCCACAGGGCTATGTCCGCGTTCATGTTGATCTCCTGCGGCATCCAATGGTTGGCGCAGGCATCCAGGTACTTCTGCCAGGCCCAGTCGTACTTGAAGGGCACGAGCTGGTTGAGGTCGGCGCGGCAGTTGATGATCTTCTTGTCGTCCACCCGCACCCGCCCGGCCCCCATCTCCAGGGACTCGAGCCCGGTGGCCCCGCCGGCGGCCTGGTCGAAGGCGTGGCGGGCCAGTTCGGCCTCGCCCGGCGCCGGGGGCGCCGATTCGGGGGTTGGGCTGACCACCGGGGCGGCCCCGGCGGTGGCCATCAGGGCCTCGTTGGCCACCACACCGCGGCCCGGGCGGACGTGCCCGGCGGTGTCGTGGGGGCGGTGGGCGAGGGGCTCCGGCCTTTCCACAGGCACGGGCATAGGCACGGGTGCAAGCCGGGGCGTCGCATGGGTCGCCCATTGAGGTTCAGGGGCGGCAGCCGTATCGAAGAGGGCGGCGGGCGGAGGCGGCATGGCCGGACCGCTGGACTGGGTCGCGCCCCGGGGCGCGGGCTTGGGCAGGGCGGCCAGGGGGTCATCCCAGTTCAGCATCTCGTTTGCTCCTCTTGCTTGGCGCCCGATCTGCGTCAGGCGCTCGGGTTTTGGGTGGTTGTGGTGTCGCCGGGTGCTGGGCGTGCCATCCGGCGTGGGCGCTATTGTAGGGGCCGCGCGGCGGATGTCCAGATCGGCGTCAACATCTGGGGCTTACAATGCCGCCTAGGCACAATATGTAGTGCTAGGCATGGATACCCAAGGCATGTGGATGCCGCGGTGCGGTTCGCGGCAGATCCAGCCGCGGCTGCGCAGCGCCTCAGGCAGGCGTGCCCATGGCCGATGGCTCGGTGCGTCGGGGGACCGCCACATGAGGCCCCGGGGGCGCCAGCGGTCGAGGGCGCAAGACTTGGGCCCCTCAGGCCGAGAGTCAAGCGCCGGATTGGGCCCCTGGTCGGGCTATAATCCGCGGCCCCGATCCCACACGCCCCCCGCTGAGTTGTCCATGGCAGTCGCACCCGTCTCCGGCCTCGGTTATCTCCTGCAAGGGGTGCGGCTCATCGCCAGCCCTGGGCTGCGGCGCTTCGTGGTGGTGCCCCTGCTGGTCAATGTGCTGGTCTTCGCCGGGGCCATCTGGGCCGGGGTGGCCTGGTTCGAGGGCTTCGTCACCTGGGTCGAGGGGCGGGTCCCGGGCTGGCTCCAATGGCTGGAATGGCTGCTCTGGCCCATCTTCGTCCTGACCCTGCTGGTGCTGGTCTTCTACGGCTTCGGCCTGGTGGCCAACCTGATCGCCGCCCCCTTCAACGCCCTGTTGGCGGAGAAGGTCGAGCTGCACCTGACCGGGCGGCCCCTGGAGGAGGGCGGAGGGCTGGCCAAGGCCATGCGCGAGTTGATCCCAACCCTGATCGACGAGGTCCGCAAGGTGCTTTACTCCCTGGCCTGGGCCATCCCCTTCCTGATCCTGTTCCTGATCCCCGGGGTCAACCTGGCCGCACCCCTGCTCTGGTTCCTCTACACCGCCTGGATGCTGGCCCTCCAGTATGTGGATTACCCCATGGGCAATCACGGGCTCAAATTCAGTGCCATGCGCTCGGGGCTGCGCAAGCGGCGGATGCTGGGGCTGGGCTTTGGGGCCGCCACGGCGGGGATGACACTGGTGCCGGTGCTGAACTTCATGGTCATGCCCGCCGCCGTGGCCGGGGCAACGGCGCTGTGGGTCAGCGAGCTGCGGGGGGAGCCGTGACGGATGGTCGGGCCTGGTGTTTCGTGCTGGTTGTCGATTGGAAACCAAGCGCCCGCACCCTGGGTAGGGGCCAGGTTAACGGGCCACCCTGACGTGCAGGCTTCGGGGGAGGCGGTGGGCCAGGGACCCATTCCCAACAGACGTCGTCGGCGGCCCCCGGCGGTGGAGGCGACGGCCCCGCTGGCCTTGGGATCCAGGCGCAGGTTGGTCCGGGGATGCCCTCAGACCGGCCTGTCCCGAGGCCGATGCGGTTCCGATGGGCGCCCCTGCGGGGCCTGGTGGCCGCATCGGAGGCCGCTGGCGTCCGCTCAGTACTTCTGCGGGACGTAGAGATCCCGCGGCAGGGTCTCGCGCTCGTAGTCGGGGTTGAAGACCCGCTCCGGCAGGGTGACCTGCTCCTGGGGGACGTCCGTGTAGGGGATCTGGCTCAGAAAGTGGGCGATGCAGTTCAGGCGCGCCCGCTTCTTGTCGTTGCCCTCGACAATGTACCAGGGGGCCTCGGGGATGTTGGTCCGCTCGAAGGTGTCCTCCTTGGCCTTGGTGTAGTCCTCCCAGCGCACCCGGGATTGGAGGTCCATGGGGGACAGCTTCCATTGCTTGAGCGGGTCGTGGATGCGCATGAGGAAGCGCAGTTGCTGCTCCTCGTCGGTGATGGAGAACCAGTATTTGATGACGGTGATGCCGGAGCGGACCAACATCCGCTCGAATTCCGGCACGTCCTGGAAGAACTGCTCCACCTGGTCGGGGTCGGCGAAACCCATGACCCGCTCGACCCCGGAGCGGTTGTACCAGGAGCGGTCGAACAGCACGATCTCGCCGCCCGCGGGCAGATGCGGCACATAGCGCTGGAAGTACCACTGGGTCTTTTCCCGATCATTGGGGGCCGGCAGGGCGACCACCCGCACCACCCGGGGGTTGAGGCGCTGGGTGATGCGTTTGATGACCCCACCCTTGCCGGCGGAGTCGCGCCCTTCGAAGATCACCAGGACCTTGGCCTTGGTGTGCTGGACCCAGTAGTGGAGCTTGATCAGCTCCGCCTGAAGCTCCAGCAGGCCGCGGAAATAGGTCGCCCGGTCCAGGGACGGGCCGTGGCGGCGCTTGTAGATCTTGCGCAGCTCCAGGGACAGGGCGGGCTCGGAGATCTCCAGCTCGTAGTCCTCATCCAGGGCGTCCTCCAGCTCCGCCTGGAGCCAGTCTTTCACCTCGGCATCGAGGTCGTCGTTGGTGCTGTCTTCGAGGGTCATGGCGTGGCTCCGGTGTGGGGTTGGCTACCACTGCGCCCCAGCGCGACCTGCCAAGCGCAGTGGCCTCCTGGGCGAAGGGCCCAGCCGGTATTAGACAGGGCCCCCATTACCGCGGGATGACAGAGGTCCAGTCTCAACAGGGGTAGGTCCTTCTTTCGGCCCCGGTCTGCCAACCCTGGACTGGTGCTGCTAGTATGCCCGCCGTTCCGACCTGACGCAGAGACCCCCCATGACCGCCACCCAGTCTGTGCTACACCGGTATTTTCCCTTCTTCAAGTGGACCGTCTACGGGCTGCTGGCCATCAACGTGGTCCTGTTCGTGATGCACGAGACGCCCACCGAGGCCCTGGACCAGTTGGCCTGGGTCTCGTTGCTGATGCTCTTCGAGTGGGAGACCAGCCAACTCGACAAGCCCTATACCTCGGCGGCAGAGCGCTGGGGGATTCACGGGCTGCGCCTGGCGGCCTATCTGGTCATAGTCCAGGCCGCGCTGCAGTACGGCTCTGTGGACTACATCCAGGAGCACGGTCAGCTCGACCTGTGGAACGCCTGGACCTGGTTGGCTATCGTCGCGGTGCTGGAGTACGACGTCTACGCCCCCGGGGAGTACGTCCGCTGGGAATGGTACCTGCGCAACGGCGCCAAGTTCGTCCTCTATGGCGCCCTGTTCGTTTATGCGGTGTGGTGGGGGCTGGACGGCGATTGGCTGGACTTCTACGACGCCTTGCTGTGGATCCTGTGCTTCTTTGCCATCGAGATGAACGTCCTGGAGTTCGAGGAGCAGATCCCCTTCGCCGGGGAAGAGGCCGCCGCCTTGTCCGGCGACTGAGGGGTTGGCCTAGGGCGCCGGGATCGCCGCCCCTTCCCTGGCGGCGCCTGGGTGTTTCGTGCGGATGAGCCCGTTCCTCTTGCCCTGCCCCGGCCCCTGGCCCTGTTGGGGGAGAGCAGTCGCCGCGAGGCGGCTTCGGGAGGTCCTAAATCTGGAACTGCGCCTGGTCGCTGATCCCGCAGCGCAGCCTGGGGTCCAGGCTGCGCTCGGTGTAACAGTGTTGCAGGACATGGTGGCGGACGCCGGCCTCCGCCAGGCGCCCCCTGAGGCGCTCCAGGTAGTCGGGGGAGTCGAGGCCGGGCATGGGGGTGGTGCGTACCTGCAGGTCGATACCGGCCTGGACCAGCAGCCGGAGGCTGGCCCAGGCCCGCTCCCCGGAGCCGGGTACGCCGGTGATCTGCGGGTAGTCCTCGGGCAGCGCCTTGATGTCGAGCCCCACCCAGTCCAGCCAGGGCAGGGCCCGCCCCAGGCGCTGCGGGTAAGGGCCGGCGCTGTGCAGCCCGACCTTGAAGCCGAGGGCCTTGACCTCCGCCAGGGCGGCGGGCAGGGCGGCCTGGTAGGTCGGCTCCCCGCCGCTGAATACCACCGCGTCCAGCAGGCCGCGGCGGCGCCCCAGCAGGTCGCGGACCCCGGACCAGGGGATCAGGTCGTCGCGCCGGGCGGGGAGCAGATCGGCGTTCTGGCAGTAGCGGCAGCGCCAGGGACAACCCTGGCAGAACACCACGGCGGCGAGTTCCCCGGGGTAGTCCAGGGTCGTCAGGGCGGTCAGGCCGCCGATGCGCAGCCGGTCAGCGGCGGTGGGCAGGTGGACCGGGGGTGCTATGGCGTTCATGGACCGGGGTCCGGGTCTCTCGGGGGTCTCAGGCCGCGGCGGCGTGGCGGGCCTGGGTGTGCTGCCCCGGCCTCTCGGCGGCGGCATGGCCCTGGGGCTGCTCACAGAAGTAACGCCGTTGCGCATGCTCGGCCCTCTTGCCGGCGTTGAAGGCCGAGACCGGGCGGTGGTAGCCCATGACCCGGGTCCAGACCTCGCAACGGGTGCGCTCTTCGGCCTTCAATTCAATGGTGTCGGTGCCGTTCATTGTGCTTCCTCGGTTTGGGTAGTCAGTGGCAGGCGCAGGCGGCGGCCTGCTTCTTGGCGATGAGTTCCTGGTCGCACACCGGGCAGAACTCGTGCTCACCGGCGATGTAGCCGTGGTGCGGGCAGATGGAGAAGACCGGGGTGACGGTGACATAGGGCACCCGGTAATGGGTCAGGGCCCGCTGCACCAGGCGCCGACAGGCCTCGGTGGAGCTGATCTGCTCGGCCATGTAGAGGTGCAGCACGGTCCCGCCGGTGTACTTGGATTGCAGCTCGGCCTGCATGTCCAGGGCCTCGAAGGGGTCGTCCGTATAGCCCACCGGGAGCTGGGAGCTGTTGGTGTAGTAAGGGGTCTCCGGGCAGCCGGCCTGGAGTATGCCGGGGTAGCGCTTCTGATCCTCCCGGGCGAAGCGGTAGGTGGTCCCCTCCGCCGGGGTCGCTTCCAGGTTGTACATATGGCCCGTGGCCTCCTGGAACTCGACCATGCGGGCGCGCACATGGTCCAGCAGCCGGCAGGCGAAGCCCTTGCCCCAGGCGGTGGTGATGTCGTCGGCGTCCTGGGTGAAGTTGCGGATCAGCTCGTTGATCCCGTTCACGCCTATGGTGGAGAAGTGGTTGCGCAAGGTCCCGAGATACCGCTTGGTGTAGGGGAAGAGCCCGGCGTCCAGGTGGCCCTGGATGACCTTGCGCTTGATCTCCAGGCTGTTGCGGGCCAGGTCCAGGAGTGCGTCCAGGCGCCTGAGCAGCCCCGCCTCGTCGCCGGCATAGAGATAGCCCAAGCGGGCGCAGTTGACCGTGACCACACCGACCGAGCCGGTCTGCTCGGCGGAGCCGAAGAGCCCGTTGCCGCGCTTGAGCAGCTCCCGCAGGTCGAGTTGGAGCCGGCAGCACATGGAGCGGACCATGTTGGGCTTGAGTTCCGAGTTGATGAAATTCTGGAAGTAGGGCAGGCCGTACTTGGCGGTCATGGCGAACAGCCTTTCGGCGTTCTCGCTCTCCCAGGGGAAGTCCGGGGTGATGTTGTAGGTCGGGATGGGGAAGGTGAATATCCGCCCCTTGGCATCGCCCTCGGTCATGACCTCTATGTATGCCTGGTTGATCAGATCCATCTCCGCCTGGAGGTCGCCGTAGGTGAAGGGTTGCTCCTCCCCGCCGATCACCGGGACCTGTTCGCGCAGGTCCTCCGGGCAGACCCAGTCGAAGGTCAGGTTGGTGAAGGGGGTCTGGCAGCCCCAGCGGGAGGGCACATTCAGGTTGTAGATCAGCTCCTGGATGTACTGCTTGACCTGGGGGTAGGCCAGGCCGTCGCGGCGCACGAAGGCGGCCATGTAGGTGTCGAAGCTGGAGAAGGCCTGGGCCCCCGCCCACTCGTTCTGCAAGGTCCCGAGGAAATTCACGATCTGGCCTATGGCCGAGGACATGTGCCGGGGCGGGCCCGCCTCGACCTTGCCGGGGACGCCGTTCAGGCCCTCGTTGAGCAGGGTGCGGAGCGACCAGCCGGCGCAGTAGCCGGACAGCATGTCCAGGTCGTGGATATGGATATCGCCCTCTCGATGGGCCTGGCCGACCTCAGGGGGATAGACATGGGACAGCCAGTAGTTGGCGATCATCTTGCCCGAGCTGTTGAGGATCAGCCCGCCCAGGGAGTAGCCCTGGTTGGCATTGGCCGCCACCCGCCAGTCCGAGCGGTCCAGGTACTCGCCGATGGACCCGGCCACGTCCACCAGGGTGCGGCGGTCGCTGCGCAGAGTGCGGTGCTGCTCGCGGTAGACGATATAGCTGCGGGCCGTCTCGAAGTGGTTGGCGGCGATCAGGGTCTGCTCGACCACATCCTGGATGTCCTCTATCCCCGGGGTTCGGGCACCGTGGAAGCGGTGGCTCAGGACCTTGACCACCTGGGCGGTGAGCAGTCCGGCCTCCAGCTCCGCGTACTCCCCGCTGGCCCGGCCGGCGCGCAGTATGGCCGACTCGATCTTTTTCGCATCGAACGGGACCTCGGCCCCGTCGCGCTTGAGGACCCGGGTCGGCAATGTGGCGAGTTTGGCGGCACTGGTGTTCATGGGCTCCCTCTGGTGGCGGGGTCTACTAGATATTGTGGCGCGGATTATATCCACGACTAGATCTTGTGCTCAGGCGATTGGGCTGGCGTTGATGCAGATCAATTCGAGCGTCGCCAGGGCGCCCGGCGCAGGGGCGTGAACCTTAAGGAAGAGCAGTTGAGCCGCAAATGAACGCAAATAGACGCAAATAAACAGAGGCTTGCAGTCGGTCCCCGGTTCACGCCGCGGGCGACCTACGGACTCTGCCTTACTGGCTGACCTAGTTAGGCTGTGGGAACACGCGAGTCGCAGGCCCCCTCGCCCGGCGGCAGGGCAGGAACAGTCTGCAAGTCCGCCCGGATAATAGAAAAGTTGGCTACAATAAACAGCCAATAAATGTCTTAATAGAAGCGTTTGTTACTGTTATCGACTGGATGTACCGAGCCCTATCATGCCCAACCCCACCCCAGATGAGGCCGAGGCCCTGCGTCGCCTGGGCGAGCGGCTGCGCCGCCGTCGGCTGCGGGCGGGGGAACCCCAGGGCCGGGCGGCGGCCCGGGTTGGGGGGTCCCTGCCCACCTACCGCAAGCTGGAGCAGGGCGATGCG